>CAMJWQ010000005.1 GCA_946409475.1 uncultured Lachnospiraceae bacterium | reverse complement strand
CTCCCAATACGGCAGCATCGGCAATGGTAAAACGGCCGACTGCCTGCTGCTTGACAAAGATACGCTTTCTTTACGAAAGATCCTGCTAAAAGGCGAAGAAATATAAGCTTTTTATTTTACCATATTATTACGGTATTCATTGGCAGAGACACCTTCCTGCTTCTTAAACACTCTTGAAAAATGAGCAAGATCCAGAAAGCCGACAGCTTCAGATATGTCCCCTATCCTAAGGGAGGGATTTTCCAAAAGTCTCTTTGCATGTTCAATACGAACGTGATTTAAGATGTCCGAAAAGCTCCTTCCCATATGTCTGTTTAATAATTTACTTAAATGCCATTGACTTACATAGGTCTTTTCCGCCACTTCACAAAGCGTTAATTTATGAGAATAATTATCTTCTATGTATTTCATTGCATTCTTTACGATAAAGCTGCAGGATGCGCTGCTATGTTCCACGGCCTCTCCTTCACAATGGTTTACCGGAACATTTTTTTTCTCAAGATTATGACACATCGTTTCGATTGCTTCCTCTAACTCCTCCATGTTGGAGGGCTTTAGAAGGAATCTGGTGACTCCTAAATAAATAGCCTGCTGTGCATACTCAAAATGACGATATCCCGTCAAAATACTGACTTCCAAATCGGTGTATTGTGATTTTATGGCCGCAATCATCTGCAGCCCGTCCATTTCAGGCATACAGATATCCATAAACACAATATGGGGCTTATATTTTTTAATCAGCTCTTTTCCTTCCAATCCGTCATGTGCGGCAGCTATTACTTCACAATTCCATTTTTCCCAGGGCAGGCTCCTTGCCAGCCCTTCTACGATAATTGGTTCGTCATCTACCAGCAAAACCTTATAAATAAAAATCACTCCTCTCACTCATCCTATCCGGCCTAAAACACGTAAATCGACGCCACTGCCTTGTGCCGCCGATTCCTCCAACAGGTTAATTCTAGCCTTTAATTGCTCCGGCTGTCAATCCCCTGATAATATTTTTCTGCAGGAATATGTATACCAGGATTACCGGTATCATAATAATGGTTACGGAAGCTGCCATCAGTCCGAAATCCGTTCCGTACTGAGAACTGATTTCCTCTAATAAAGTGGAAACCGGGAATTTTGTATTATCACGAATCATGATTTTTTGGACAAATAAGTCATTATAGGACCATAAAAAACTGAATATCGCTACCGTAGATAAGGATGGTTTACATAATGGAATAATCATCCTTGTAAATACCTGAAATACATTTGCTCCCTCCATGTATGCCGCTTCCTCCATCTCAACGGGGATGCTTTCCATAAAGCCCAGCATTACTATGGTGGCAAAGCTTAAATTGCCCGCGGTCTGCGGTAAGATGACGGCGATATTTTTATTTAACAGTCCCCAGGCTACAATCATACGAAAGACAGGGATGATGGTGGAGAATACCGGAAACATCAAGCTGGCAACGATTAAGCCGTGAATGACAGATTTCCCTTTGAAACGGTACCTGGAAAGAGCAAAGGACATACACGCGGACAAAGCCATAACACCGAGAGTTACGGAGCCGGATATCAAAAAGCTGTTTTTATAGGCATTTAAAACATTTAATCTATGAAATGCATTATTATAATTATTCCATGAAAAATTTTGAGGTAAGGAAAAAGAGGAAGTCAGCACCTCCGAGGATTCCTTGAATGAATTCAAGATCACCCAGAGAAAGGGAAACAGGGTTGTAAGCGCCCATAATGTCAGAATTACATATATGACAATGGTACTGATTTTATGCTTTTTTCTTTTTTTATCCTTTCCGTTTCCATTTATCAGACGCATAGCCTGTCATTCCCCTCCTTTTCTGTCTTTTGTCAGAAACCTCATCATCCGGGACACTACGATTCCAAGTACAACAATCAGGATGGCAAGAGTAGAGCCATAGTCAAAATTGCTGAGTGAAAAGGTGGTCTGATACATATAGGTTCCCAGAAAGTGGGTTACACCCTGAGGCGCTCCGTTAGGAACCATAACCCATGGCAGATCGAATACCTTTAATGCCCCGGTTACAGCCAGGGTGACGGAGGTGAAAAAAACCGGTTTCATCATAGGCAGGGTAATATAAAACACCTGTTTAAAGCGGTTACAGCCGTCTATGGCGGCTGCTTCGTATAGATCATCGGAAATATCGCTCAGGCCTGTAAGCAGAATTACAAAATAAAATCCGATATAGCTCCAAAGCGTCGGTATGCATATCATGGTAAATGCAAGCTCCGTACTTAACCAGTTCACCGGTTCCTTACCAAAATATTCCAAAATTTGATTTAACATGCCGCCGTTATAATTATAAAACAGCTTAAACAGCAGACCTAAAGCAGTTGCAGATATGACAACCGGAAAAAAATACAGGGTACGGAATAGCTGCTGCAGCTTTTTCACCTGTGATACCAGCACTGCCAAGATAAATGCGATTCCCACCTCAAACAGAATTGTCAATACCATCATTTTAAGAGAATTAAAAAGCGCTGTTCCGACATCCGGATCTGTTATTAATTTCCTGTAGTTCCGTAATCCGATAAATTTCCATTTCGTTCCCGGCATCTCTACGATTGCTGTCATGTCATAAAAACTGTTTTTGATATTTTCAATAAAGGGTACGTATAAAAAAATAAACATGAACAGTAGCCCCGGCACCAGAAATATCAATAAAGGCCATCTTCTTTTATACAGCATTTTTCTTCCGCCTTTCCGTCTTAGGTGAATGCTTCACATGGAAAATTTCCTATAGAGAAAAACAGAGGGAGTATAAAGGCTGCGCCCCTCTGTTTTTCATTATCTTAAAAGCTTACCGCTTATCCTATTCGCTTCTTTGTGCATACAATTCCAGTGCTTCATTCAGCACATCATCTGCGGAAGCCGATCCTGTGGATATTTTTACAATATTAGATATAATTACCGCATATGGCTCCTGTCCCAGCCTGGAATCCGTGGGCGCGCAAATACTTGTCGCTCCGTTGGTGTAGTCCAATGCCGACAATGCCAATGGCGTCATACCGTCAATAGAATCCACTTCTACCGCTGCCTTGGAAATTGCTCCCGTCGCTTCCCAGTATCTTTGAACCGCTTCCTTAGAGGTATGGGCTTCTACAAATCTTACGGCTGCTTCTCTCTTATCCGGATCCTCCCAGGCCTTTTTTGTAATATAAAAGCCGCTTGAGATTCCGCCCACCATGGCACCGGCCTGTGCCTTCTGGTCTTCAAGTCCCGGGAATGCAATCACTACCGTGTTGTCCGTATCTTCAATGCTTCCTGCAAACCAGGAACCGTCTAACTGCATGGCAGCCTGCTTATTGATGAACAGTTGTCCCGTATAATCATTATCCACGGTATCGGTATCTTCAGGAAAGGCTCCCATATCCCTTAAGGTCTTAAAGGTTTCCAAACCCTTCACCCAGCTTTCCGGTGCCTCCCCGGGTGTGGTTATGTAATCCGCTTCTCCCGCAGCATATAACAGGAAATATTCAACCCAATAATGAGGTACATTATTTAAGGAGCAGGCGATGGGAATAATTCCGTTTTCTTTAAATGTATCAATTGCCGTAACCAGGGAATCCCAATCTGCAGGCAGTTCCAGGTCATATTCATCGAATAAATCCTTATTGCAGAACAGGCCTTCCCAATAGCCTGTCGTGGGGACAGCTCTTCTTACGCCGTCAGGATTGGTCACCGCTTCCAAGGCAGCCTCCAGGGTATCCTGGGCATATTCCGGATATTCGGCCTGAATCTCATCCAGTGTAACAAATTTATCTGTTGCAAGTACCGTATTTGCAGTTGCATCGGCAAAATATTGAATAACATCCGGTTCATTTCCCACAGAAAAGTCTGCTGCCACGGAGGCCTTCCAATCCTCGTCCGATGACTGGGAATTATCCTCAATAGTTATGTATTCGTATTCTCCCATGAACTCCTGATTAATGGCCTGGTAGACTCCGGCATTTGGATCCGTGCCCCCAAACATAGATACCGTTTTCAAGGTCACCGGGTTCTTTCCCGCTTCCGCCTCTGCCGCAGCTTCGGTCCCCGCTTCTCCCTCTGCCGCAGCTTCGGTTTCTGCCGATGAAGCTGCTTCAGACCCCTCATCTGTTTTTGCGGAACCGCATCCGGCCAGCAAAGACGCGGCCATTGCGGCAGCGAGCAGTAAAGATAAAACCTTACCTTTCATATAACACATCCTCCTTCATACAATTGTAGTAACTGCCTTCACATTACTATAATCCTATTATAAAACCCGGCTTTCCGAAAATCTTTAGACCTGCTTGACATTATTTGTTCAATCTTGCCATTTTTGTAAGGTTTATGCTTTTTACTATCCGTTATCTCTTTTTAATTCCTTTAGCTCCCTTTCCATCCGGCTAAATTCCTCCACAGGCTTTTTATTTTCCCGTTCCCTATAAGGAATCGTAATTGTCCAGACGATAACAGGACCCTCAGCCTGCTCAATCGTTAATCCGTAATCATCTCCATATACCAGCTTGATTCTTTGATTCACATTGCGGATACCAATGGAAATATGACCTCCCCGCTCTTTGTACATCTGCTCCCCATCCTCCGTAAGAAGGGTGCGGATCCGTTCCAGCTCCGCCGCACCGACAGCTTTTCCGCTATTAGACACCTGCAGATACACATTGTCGTCATCATGGTAAATTTTAAGTCCGATAACGCCGTTCTTTACCGTTTCCACACCGTGTACAATTGCATTTTCCACTATAGGCTGCAGGATCAAAGGCGGAACAGACAAGTATAATAAATCTTCATCGATATCCTTCTCAATCTGCAGCCTCCGGCCGAAGCGCATGGACATTATATAGAAATAGGCATCCGTACATTGCAGCTCTTCCGCCAAATGTATCTCTCTTATATTTGCCCGGTTCATGCGGTAATTTAAAACCGTGCCTAAGGCTTCTATCATTTTTGAGACAACAATATCTCCCGACATTCTCGCCTGCCAATTCATCATCTCTAACGTGTTATTTAAAAAGTGGGGATTTATCTGCGCCTGCAGAGCCTGTATCTGTGCATCCTTTCTGGCCAGCTTCTCATCATAAGCATAGTCAAACAGATATTTTACCTGGGATGACATACTGTTAAAGCTATTCATCAGATAATTAAATTCCGCATTCGTCATGGGCTTTCCGGGCACCTCCATGCCGATTTGCCCCTCCTCCATGCTTTTGCATGCCTTCATCAGTCTGGAAATAGGTACCCGGATTTCTTTTCTGAGAAAATAAATACCATACGCTATAACAGGAATAAACATGACAAGCATCCAGAATACGATACCGTATAAATCATACAGACTGGAATAAATCTCACTCCGTTTTGCCCACAGAATCACTCCGATAGAATAATTGTCATATTTTTCCTTCAGAAGATATGCTTTATACCCTCCCCTGCCGGCCTTTATAATACTCCTGCTGCCTGCCCCATCATAGGCCGCAAGCATTTGTCCCACCAGCTCCTCCAGCTTTTCATCCTCATTACCGCCGTGAAAATCCAATACGCTTTCCCTTTCATCAATACAAACAATAAGGGTATCCTGCATATCTTCCGGCACATCCTGGAATACCTTCTGCCTGTTCAGCTCCACTACAAGGGTGCCATACCTTTCATAATTGTCCGTGGTATAAAGATTCCGTATAATAAATATTCTTCCGTCAAAGACCTTTACATAGGCATAAGAAGAATCCCACGCCATGATTTCCTTCACATCCGCCTGTATTTCATTAATATAGTCATGATAAGAGGTTCCGATTCTGGAGGAATAGCAGCCCGGATTAACCTCTCCATACAAATAAAATGCATACAGGTCAAAGCGTTCATCCAAGTAAAACTTCCCCTTCAGACTGCCGTTGACATTTTGTAAAAATTCGTTTCTTGCCATTTCACCCTTCCGGTACTTTTTCCACACATTTTCCCATGTTTTTTCATAGGAAGGCTTTTGACAAAGGCTGATTGCCTCCTCTATCCTGATAGAAGCAAAAGCTGCCACATTACTCAGCTCATCCTCCATGAGCCTTTCCGCCTTCGAGATAATTCCATCCCGGTAAGAAACCGTAGTAAATGTAAAAAAAACGGCAATGGGGACGGCCCAGCATAATATCATAAAAACCAGTAATCTTTTATTTAAGGATTTCGGTTCTTTCGGCTTTCTTTTTCCTATTTCACAGGTAAGCCTCCTGTTTTTTCTTTCATTATACCCCATGCCCTCTAAATTCGAAAATACCTCACCTGCCAAATTTTAAAGTGTCAGGAATTCCTCATAAATGGTACAAATTTGTTCTGCTGCCGCTTTTTCCGGCATTTCACAAAAAATGCGAAGAAGCGGCTCCGTTCCTGAAAACCGGGTAATGACCCATCCTCCATTCTTAAAATATACTTTGCAGCCATCCAGATAGGATATGTGGTCAATTTCTACGGGAAATTGGGGGATCTGCTTATTCCTCATCAATAGTTCAAATATTTTTTCCTTCTTTTCCTTCGAAAATTTATAATCGCGTTCCTCCATATGGATAAAACCGTATTCCTTATGTATATCCTCCATGATTTCCGACAGCTTCTTTCCTGTTACGGCCATCATTTCGATTAAAAGAGCGGCCGCATAAATACCGTCTTTTCCGTTTATGTGTCCGTGAACCGTTAGTCCGCCGGAGGATTCTCCCCCCATTACCGCTTTCGTTTCCTGCATTTTTGCCGATATATATTTGAATCCTACGGGTACCTCATAACAGCTTTCACCAAACCTCCCGGCGATTTTATCCAGCATATGAGTAGTTGCGATGTTACGGACTACAGGTCCTCTGAAGCCTTTAAATTTTACCAAATAATAATATAGCAGGACCAGGATATCATTAGGATGCAAAAACTGCCCCTTATCATCAATAACACCGATCCTATCCGCATCTCCGTCGGTCGCTACTCCAATGTCACATTTTTTCTCCAGGACATAATTTTGCAGGGAATGCAGGGTTGCGGCAGAGGGTGCCGGCAGTTTTCCTCCGAACAAGGTATCATGCCTGTCATGAATGGTATGCACCTCACACCGGGCGGTCATAAGTATCGTTTTTAGAGAGGTTTCACTTACCCCATACATAGGATCCAATGCCACCTTTAAACCGGCTCCTTTGACTGCCTCCATGTTCAGAGAGGTAATAATCGTATCCAGATACTCATTTAAAGGATAGATTTCCTCAATGTATCCCCTTTCTTTACCCTCCTCATAAGAAATGCCTGCGTCCTCACCGTGTCTGATATCTGCAATATAATCCTCTATGTCCTTTGTCTGCAGTTCATCTGCGTCCCGTCCGCCTGCCGTAAATACCTTGATTCCATTATAAACTGCCGGATTATGGCTTGCCGTTATCATCATTCCATAGGGAAAATCATGCTTCTTGACATAATACATGATAAGGGGTGTTGGTGACGATTTGTTAATCAAATACGCTTTTATCCCTGCCGCCGCAAAAATTTCGGCCGCCCACCGCATGGCCTCCTTAGAAAGAAACCTCCGGTCATATCCCATTACGATTCCCTTTTCATTTACGCCTTCACATATCATTTTGTTAACAAGTCCCCGGGCAAGAAGCTGAATATTTTTTTTTGTAAATTCATCTCCGATGACTGCTCTCCATCCGCCTGTACCAAATTTTATCATGATCATCCCTCCTCTCTAACCCATTACCGCCGTGACTTGATGAACCGATCCTCTTTCCTGTACAGGAATACGGTCCGCCGGCTTCCCATCCAGGAAAATTTCCTTTACTCCCTTCCTGACCGAGTAAGGATTTTCAACCTGTATTTCAAAGAATGCACCTCTCCATTTTCTGCTTACATGAAATGACTTCCATTCGGCAGGAATACAGGGATCAATTAACAATTCGTTAAATTGCGGCCGAATACCCAGCATATATCTTGTGGCGGAAAAATAAGCCCAGCCCCCGCTTCCCGTCATAAAGGGATGGCGCGCCCTGCCATACCCGGTATGATCCCTGCCTATGATGAACTGACAATAGGAATAGGGTTCGGCCTCTCTGATTTCAATTTTGTCATTTTGATAATAAGGGCACAGTGCATCATAGTATTTCATGGCATGATCCCCTCTTCCTAATACACATTCCGCTGCCCAGGCCCAGGGATTAGGATGAGAAAAAACAGCCCCATTTTCCTTCAGACCCGGATATACCCGGGTCACAAAGCCAATATCATCATCCGGACGGGTATAGGAAGGTGCATTCAGTAAAATCCCATAAGGCGTGAATAAATACTTCTCCACGCTGTCCATTGCCTTTAATCCTTTTTCCCTGGATGCCGCACCGGATAATACGGCCCAGACATTAGATTCTAAATGTATCTTACCCTCCTTATCCCCTGCCGTTCCTATTTTTTTACCGTTTTTCGTAATGCCCCGGATAAACCATTCCTTATCCCACAATTCCTCGTCACAAACTTTTTTTATCTTTGTAAGCATTTCGGAAAATCTGCAGGCATCGTCTCTCCTTTTTAAATATTCTGCTGCTTCTATAAAATTACCGATGGCCCAATAGTGGAGAAAGGAAACCAATGCGCTTTCCCCGCCTCCCAGGTTTAAGCAGTCATTCCAGTCGGCCCGAAGGCCTTTGCAGATACCGCTGCTTCCTACCTGCCTGGCTGAGAAATCAAGAATACGCACCATGTGCTCGTATACCGTACCTTCTCCCCCGTCTGCATAGGTTATACTTTGGTCAAAAAATTCCCTGTCTCCCGTTTCCTTTACATACTCCGCAATAGCAGGCACCAGCCACAGGGCATCATCGGAACAGGCATCCTCTATCCCGTGGATTTTTTCATTTGGATTAAATTCGGGTATTACCGTAGGGGATGGTAAGGGCTTGTTCTTTTTCTCCGGTTCAAACCATTCCGGCCGGAATAAATGAAGACCGTAGCCTTCCTTTGTCAGCCCCCGTAAAAGCTCCACAATCCGCTGCCTGCATTTCTCCGGATTGGAGTGCGGAACAGTCATGGCGTCCTGAGCCGTATCCCGGTAGCCGAGCCCGGTTCTGCCTCCTACTTCAATAAAGGAAGCAAATCTTGAAAACATAATATTAATCTCAGCCTGATATAAATTCCAGGTATTGATTAACGTATTCATCCCTTCATTGGGTGTCTTAATCTGTAAGGCGGAAAACTTCTCATTCCAATACTCCTTAAGCTCCGTATATACCCTGTCGACCTCCGTAATATCGGAATATTTTCTTCTGATTTTCCTTCCCTCCTCACGGTTTCCTTCTCCCAGCATAAATACCAGGCGAATTTCTTCCCCCGGCCGTAATGTAATATTTTTTTGCAGACTTCCGCAATGATTATTACCAAGCTCCGCTGATCCGCCGCACCGTCCCTTCTCTATGGCAAGAGGATTGCTTTCGGTATGATAAGGTCCTAAAAATTTATCTCTTACACAATCGTAGCCATCCGGCTGAAAATTCCCCGTAAAATACTGACAGCCGGATTCCTCGTAGAAAAGATCATGCTCAATGATACCGTCTTCATAAGAAGAGCCTGCACAATACAGACTCATCTGAAAATTCTGATTATCTATCGTAATATGGTGGAAAGAAAATTCAAGATAGGAAAACAGCTGTAAGCTGCGGGCCCTGTCCGTGGTATTCTTAACCGTGACATCCCATAGTTCCACGGCATCATTAAGGGGTACCGCCAATGTCTGCTTCGCTTCAATGCCTTTATAACTGCATTCATAAACCGAGTAGCTCATGCCGTGACGGCACGTATAGCCTGCTTTTGAAAGAGATTTCCCGACGGGCTGCCAGGATATGCTCCAATAATCCCCGTCGGAAGCATCTCTTATATAGACATAATGTCCGGGTCTGTCCATGGGTACGGCGTTTGCCCGAAATCTGGTGATCCGGTGATATTCCGGTGTTCTATAAAACATATAACCTCCTGCGGTATGGTTTATCACAACGCAGAGGTCTTTCACTCCCAGATAATTCGTCCAGGATGTGGGTAAATCCACCCGGTCAATAACATATTCCCGGTTTTCATTATCAAAATGTCCGTATTGCATTCCTTTACCTCCTATGTTTTGTCTCCTCCATCTGCTGTTTCTATTATTTATTATAGGCGGTACCGGTCTGTATCTGTATTGTCAGGTGTGGCATAATTTGTATTTAATTGTTTGTATTTCCGTTTATTCCATAGTTATCCTTGCATCATTTCAGTACCAGCTCCAGCCGGCTCCCCATTCTGCTCAAAAGTTCATTGGCAATACTGTCGGCCTGGCCGGATATTTTCTCAATCCTTATATCTGCATCACCGTCCTGCCCGATCAAAGTAACAACATCTTCTACGGATACAATGCCTATATCCGTTATATCAATCATCAGCTGGTCCATGCAGATGCGCCCGATGACAGGCGCAAAATGCCCCTTTACCAATACTTTTCCTTTTCCGCAGGATAAACACCTGGGATATCCGTCAGCATAGCCGATGGAGACCACAGCTATTTTTCTTTCCGTTTCTGCCCTGAACATGCGGCCATATCCTACTGTTTCTCCGGCAGCAATGGTACGCACCTGTATTACTTTAGACCTTAAGGAAAGCACCGGCTTTAAATCCAGTTTGCGTTTTGTTTGTATATTTTCCCTGCTGTCCGCACCGTAAAGGCTTATGCCTGCCCTTACATAATGGCAATGAAGCTCCGGGTAATTCAAAAAACCGTAACTGCTTTGCATGTGTACTTTCGGTATCTTTATCCCATAATTTTTTAACCTTTCCAGGCATCCGTAAAAATCTGCTATCTGTTGATCGGTAAAGTGGATATCCTCCGGCTTATTACTGTCCGCCGCGCATAAATGGGTAAAGATACCGCATACCCGTAAATTCTTCATATGAAATAACCATGCTATCTGTTTCACGTCGTTTACCGAAAATCCGATTCTGTGCATACCCGTATCAACAGCCACGTGAACTGAAACAGGAATGCCGCAGGCATTTAAAGCCCTGCCGTGGTTACTGTCACAGACCGTCTGGATCAGGTTATATTTTTTTATCTTTCGTATATCCTCAGGAGCCGTATAACCCAGAATCAGAATATCACCCTTGACCTCCTGTTCCCGCAGTGCTATTCCCTCCTGCAGCGTAGCTACTGCAAATGCATCCACACCTGCCTGATTTAAAATCTTTGCAGCCACCACACCGCCATGACCATAAGCCTCGGCTTTCACCACAGCCATAAGCTTACAGGACTCCGGCATGTTTTTTTGCAATACCTCCGCATTATGCTTTAAGTTTTCGGTGCTTATTTCCAGCCATGCACGGTATCCTTTCCCGGAAAATGTTTTCTCCTGATTTTTTTGTACCGGAAGCATCCGGCAGCATACCGCAAAGCAGCCGGAAAGGACCAGTACCAGTACATACAGAATTAATGTATTATCCACCATGAGCTTTTGTGAACCGGAAATTTTGGCTGCCAGACGTACCACCACTATCATTAGAGGATGAATCATGTATATGGCAGCCGAAACATTTCTGCATACCGTTATCCTTTTACCATGGAAGGAGGAAATCCAATGGAAGAAAAACCACATACACGGAAGAAGCATCACATACATACTGTCATGTCTCTGCATACCGCTTTTATGAAGGATAATACCTTCCGCTGTCATAGCAAGCATTGATACTATAAATGCAGCTAAGGCACTGCCTCTGGTATATCTGTTTTCTTTTTCGGCTATCCATGCTCCCATGACCAAAAAGACCGGTGCAAAGAATAATCCGTTTCTTGTATAATCACTTATAGTGAACAAATTATCATAAAGGCCATGCAATACGGAGCTTTGTGAAGCCAGTCCGTAATAGCTGTCCCCCAATAAGCCAATCCCATAGAGAACCAGGGCAATCAGAAGGGCCTTCTTTTTTCCTGTTTTCTTAATCATTCCGCCGGCAGCCCACGCACCCAGTATGGCCGCAGGAAAATACCATAAATGGTACATGGTTCCGTCAAACAGTAAATCCTTTATTATTACCGGAAGTAAGGGAGCCTGTTTAAAGTATCCCATGTAGACATTTACGGGAAGATAGATAATAATGGCTGCCAGGTATAGCTGCAACGTCGTTTTTGTATAGCGGACCAGCTTATCCTTTCTGCTGTCCAATCCTTTTTCTAAAAAGAATCCGGATGTAACAAAGAAAAACGGAACCGCGATTCTTGCTATTACCCTTGATGACAGGAAATCCGGCATATCACCAAAGACGGCAAAGGGTGAAATATGAATTACCATCACAAGCAGGGCGGCCGCTATACGAAACCAATCGATTCCTGTATATCCTTTTTCCTGCCTCATATCACTGCCTCCATACGGTAACGATCCAACCGTCCACATTATTGCCGGATACGTCCGCTATTGCATGTTCAGGAAGCTTTACGGTACCGGTTTTCCCTGTTTCT
The DNA here is from genome assembly GCA_946409475.1 of uncultured Lachnospiraceae bacterium. Taxonomy (GTDB): domain Bacteria; phylum Bacillota; class Clostridia; order Lachnospirales; family Lachnospiraceae; genus CAMJWQ01. Next base: position 15,355 of record CAMJWQ010000005.1, on the reverse strand, counting down.
TCGGAAACATAAAAGATTTCCACAGCTTTTCCACTATTATCATTCCATAAATGACTGCCCTTGTAAGGAAAGTTTTTAAGATACTCTATATATTCTTCCAGACACAGGTTATTCTGTGTCATGATTTCAGAATGAGGATATCCCACGTATCTGAAATGCCATGGCTCATGTGAAATCCCGGTTATTTCTTCCTTATCTGCCGCATACCTTTCAATAAAGCCATATTTCGGCGCCTTTTCCCTGAATTGTCCGCATACTCCCTCATAAGGAAAATCCGGCCTGATAAAATCAATTTCTTCCTGATTCAGTCCAAGGTCAACGGCAAGCCCTGTCTGATGTTCACTGCAATCCGGAAGTGCCACAAACCGCTTTGTAAATTTAATTCCGTTATTACGAAGCGAATCCCTGAATATCTGCTCCTGCTCCGCCCTTGATCTGAATCCGCTGACAGGTATAATAGCATCTTTGCACTTAATTTCCTCTATGATACCTTTCAGACAGGTCACTGCCTTTATATTCAAAAATATTTCAGGATAATTTTCATCTACGAAGGTCCGGCGGCAACGCCCCGCCTTTCCGAGGGGATGCGCGGCATTAACCAGAATCAGACTGCCCTTTCCAATCTCTTCCGCTTCCAATATTATTTCGCTCATACTCCTAACCCCTGGCTGATAAGTCGCTCTACCAATTCCCCGAAGGATAATCCGATGCCCTTCATCATATTCGGATAACGGCTGTGTGACGTAAAGCCGGGAATCGTATTTACTTCATTAAAAATAATATTCTTTTCAGGTGTCAGGAACATGTCCACTCTTGTAAAGCCGGAGCAGCCCAGTGCTTTATAAATTATCTTTGCACATTCCCTGATTCTTTTCTCCGTATCCTCATCAATACGGGCCGGCATATGGATTTTAGATGTTTTTAAGGTATATTTTTCAGTAAAATCAAAAAATCCGTCACAAAGCTCTATTTCATCCACACGGCCGGCAAGCAGTTCCTCTTTTCCGCAGACGGCACAGCCCACCTCAAAACCTTCTATATTTTGTTCTATTATTACCTCGGCATCATACTCAAATGCCAGCTTTACGGCATTTTTAAGCTCATCCTTTTCCAATACCTTAGTCACTCCAAAGGAAGATCCTGCCCTTACCGGCTTTACAAATACCGGATAGGATAATTCTTTTGTCAAAAGAAAAAGCTCCTCCTCAGGCAGTACCTTTGTCAATACCACTGCCTTTGGTACCTCCATTCCCGCTTTCTCCGCTAACAAGTGAGCCCGATGCTTGTCCATTCCCAATGCCGAAGATAAGGTATTGCATCCAATTAAGGGTATCCCGGCAAGCTCCACAAGTCCCTGTATGGTGCCGTCTTCTCCGTTTTTACCATGAAGCACCGGAAAAACTGCATCCACGGACATGGATTTCCACCTTCCTTTATCAAACTCCATCACACCGTGAACGGAACGGTCAGGTGATATATACGCTTTCACACAGTTATTCCCATCCTCGTGCCATTCATCCTTCTCAATCCTTTCATAAGGTCCGTTATATCGAAACCAGTCACCCTTACGGGTGATTCCCAGGGGGATTACCTCATATTTTTTCCGGTTTATATGTGCCAGCACCGCATAAGCCGACTGCAGGGATACGGCGTATTCTGAAGAACAGCCTCCAAACAAAACAACAATGATTTTTTTCATAATCTGAAAAGTCCTTTCTTATTGTGATTTTCAGAACGGTAAAAATCTTCCTTATGCATTCGTGTACATCCCCCGGAGGGTTTGAACTTTCCTATAATTAAAAAACGTCTGCCGTTCTGATGCCCGTATCGTACCAGAACAACAGACGAAGTTCTTTTGGTTTACCATATAAAAATCCTATTTTTTTCTGCAGAATTTCTAACAATTTTCCTACGATGCTTTTAATTCTTTTTCGGCAGCACTACCTCAAAACGAATAATATCATTTTCACTGAACGCTGAGATCTTTCCACCATGAAGTCCTACAATTTCTTTTGCAATAGCCAATCCCAGTCCGGATCCTCCGCTCCTGCTGGAACGTGAGGTATCCAGTCTATAGAACTGTTCAAAAATTCTTTCCAGCTTTTCCTCAGATATGGTATACCCATCATTTTCAAATACCAAATGCACCTCCGTATCATCCTGACGTGCCGTTATCCATATCACGCTGTTTTCAAAGCTATAATTAACAGCATTGCGCAAAAGATTATCAAAAACACGCTGAAGCTTATCCGGATCACATTTTATATACATATCCTCCTGAACAATAAGCTTGCATTCCAGCTGTTTTTCCTGAAGCATAGGATGGAATTCAAAAATCAGCTGATTTAACATTCTCGTCAAATGAACCTGCTGGTATTCTAAAGTTAAATGGGAAAGATTAAAGCGGGTAATCTCAAAAAATTCATTAATCAATTCATCCAGCCTTTCTGCCTTATTCAGGGATATGGACAGATAACGCTGACGAAGTTCTTCCGAAATCTCCTTTTCATCATGGAGCAATGTCAGATATCCTATCACGGATGTAATGGGGGTTTTCAGGTCATGGGCAAGGTATGCTACCAAATCGTTTTTTCTTTGTTCTGCTTCCTTTGCTGCCCGTTCATTATTCATGACCGCAAGCTTAATCTGATTAAAATTCAATTCAATATCCTTTAACCGCGGAGAGAGCTCCACCAGGCTGTCGTCATGCCGATAGATAATTCCGGTTGCATCCGACACCTCCTGTATATATTTGAACGGTTTTTTAAAAAAGTACAGGAAAATAATAAGACATCCTATTAATACATAGGCAAAAGTCCAATATTCTATGTGTGATGTAAAAAAATGACCAATGATATAAATAGGTTCATTACCATACCATGTGAAATAAGAAAATACCTGGTACGACAGAAAAAAACCTAAAAAGCCAAATACAACATAAATTATCATACTCAGGACCATCCTGAAAAATATGTGTACCATCAATTTTCTACTGATTTTATTTTTTTGATTCGTCTTATTTCCCATCAATTTTATATCCTATTCCCCATACTGTTTTTATAAACTTGGGACGTTTGGCAGGTTCGCCCAGTTTTTCCCTGATTCGCCCTATATGTGCCATTACCGTATTATTGTTATTCTCAAAATATTTTTCACCCCAGACACTCTCAAACAGTTCTTCCGAAGAGACTACCCTCCCTTTGTTTTCACATAGATACCAAAAAATGGAGAACTCCAGAGGGGTAAGTGTTATCGGCTTACCATACAATGTACAAAAATGTGTGTCTTTATTGATTACCAGCCCTCTAATATCATATTCGGCAATCGTTTCCTGTCCACTATGCTCCAGATGATTGTAGCTCTTATATCTCCTTAGCTGTGTCTTGACCCTTGCAACAACCTCTAAAGGATTAAAGGGCTTTGTCATATAGTCGTCCGCTCCCAGAGTTAACCCCATAATTTTATCCATATCTTCTATTTTCGCTGTCAGCATAATAACCGGATAGAAATGTTTTTCCCGTATCTTCTGCAAAATTTTAAACCCGTCAATATCCGGCAGCATAACATCCAATACGGCTATATCAAGGCATGTCCGTTCCACACATTGCAATGCATCTATCCCATTATAAAATTTATATACGGTATATCCGTCGTTCTTCAAATATACCTCAATCAAATCGGCAATTTCTTTTTCATCATCAACCACTAATATTTTTTCATTCATTTACGTTCCACATCCCAGATACCAGACTTTTCAGATATAACTATACCACACCTTCTGTAAATACTCTACATTAAAAGCCCGGCAGCATGATCATGCAGTAATTTTTATTTTCTTTATTTTATCTGTTACCACACACAGCAGTATGGTTATGATTATATCGGGCAGGATATTTCCCACTATGGTATCCACATGATATTTTTCCTGTTCATTCCATATCTTCCGGTGTGCTGACATATTCGCCGGTTATGGAAAAAACATGATTCATAGGTCCTCTGCCTTTCCCCAAATCCAACATCGCTGACAAAGCACCGGAAATATATCTTTTTGCCTTTTCAACAGCAGTATCAAGGTCATAGCCTTTTGCCAAATTAGAGGCTATGGCACTGGACAAAGTACAGCCTGTTCCATGGGTGTTAGGATTATCAATACGCTTTCCCTGAAACCATTGACAGCTTCCATTACGGTAAAGCAGATCATTTGCATCATTTAGATAATGTCCGCCCTTGCATAAAACGGCACAGCCATAGGTTTCACTGAGTTGTTTTGCCGTCCGTATCATATCCTCTGCTGTTTTAACAGGTATTCCGCATAACACCTCCGTCTCCGGAATATTCGGTGTGATAACTGACGCCAGGGGAAACAGCTGCTCCCTCAATATACTGGCCGCTTCCTCATTAATCAGCCTGGATCCGCTGGTGGCTGCCATCACCGGGTCCACCACAACATTCCCAGCGTGGTATTTTTTTATTTTTTCCGCTATGGTCTTTATTAACTCACCGGAAGATACCATGCCAATTTTTATGGCATCGGGATAGATATCCGTAAAGATATCCTCTAACTGTTCTCCTAAAAATGCCGGATCCACCTCCATGATTCCGGTTACGCCGGTTGTGTTTTGTGCAGTAAGTGCCGTAATAGCACTCATGGCGTACACGCCATGTACCGTCATGGTTTTTATATCTGCCTGAATACCGGCGCCTCCGCAGGAGTCACTGCCTGCGATTGTTAATGCTGTCTTCATACTTTTCCTCCTATTCCCACTGTTATGTGGTTTTAACGCATTAATTTTCTATAGCGGCAAAAGGTGGTGCCCCCAATTTACCGCTTTCCTTTTCTATCGTCTTTATAGACGATCCTTTATAAACACATGAAAGTCAGAAAACTCTGACAAATAACTGTCACAAACTTCCCGTATCCTTTCCTGCTCATCCCTGCTGGTCTCATCATAGATTCCTACTGTAACAAAACCGGCTTCTTTTGCCGTTATCACCGCATAAAGAGCATCTTCAAATACCCAGATATCCTTTGGAGCCAGTCCCATAAATTTAGCTGCCTCATAATATATATCCGGTTTTGTTTTGCCTGTGCCAACCTCACCGCAGGTAAAGATACCATCAAACAGCCTGTGAATGCCAAGTCTCTCCAAAGCTTTTATGACAACCTCCCTGTCACTTGCCGTCGCAAGGGTCATCTTTATTCCATACTCCTTCATATCCGTTAAAAATTGTTTTACTCCCGGCTTTAAAGGTACCTCATAAATATAAAAATCTCTTATGATTCCGTTAATTTCCCCTATGATTTCATCAATGGTAAAAGAAAGACGGTACCTGCCTTTCAGGTAATCCGCTCCCTCTCTCATACTCATGGAAAACAGTTTCGTACCAAGATCCGCTTCTGCCGTCACTCCCAAACGTTTCAGATACCGCTCACCGGCGTCTTCCCACACAGGCATGGAATCCAGAATTGTACCGTCCAGGTCGAATATGGCACCCTTCATCATGCACTTATCATCTCTTCCGTCAGTTTCTTAAGGATACGGGTGGACTTTTCTATATCCTTCTGTGCAAAAACGGCGCTGATAGCTGCAATACCGCAAATCCCCGTTCCCGTAAGCCGTATCAGATTATCTTTTGTAATTCCTCCTATGGCAATAACGGGAATGCTTACGGCATCACAGATTGCTTTTAAGGTATCATGGCCGACATTGTCTGCATCTGCCTTGGAACCGGTATGGAAAACAGCTCCCACGCCCAGATAATCCGCTCCCCTTTTTTCCGCCAATAGGGCCTGTTCAACAGTTTGTACCGAAACTCCCAGAATCTTTTGAGTGCCTATCCGTTCTCTGGCATTTCCTGCCTCCATGTCACTTTGTCCGATATGAATACCATCCGCATCCATTTTAACGGCAATGCCCACGTTATCATTAATAACAAAAGGGACCTTATATCTGCGGCACAGCTTTTTTAACTCCTTTGCCTCTTCCAGAAATTGTTCTTCCTCCAATTCCTTTTCCCGAAGCTGAATAAAGGTCGCACCGCCTTTTAAAGCTTTTTCCACCTGGTCATAAAGGGTTTCTGTCCCTAACCAGTTTCTGTCCGTAACGGCATATAAAAGTAACTGCTTCTTATCAAATTTCATAATCTGCTCCCTTCTCTAATATCTTAACCGTAGGCTTTCCTTCGGTAAATACAAACTGAAATGTCTGTCAACGATACTTTACTCAGACTTATCACAGACTTTACTCTACAGCAGCAAGGTATTTCCTATAAATAAAAAAACCGCACATATACCAATCCAAGTATACGTGCAGCAATTCATTTATTCCGCTAAGTATATCCCTACGTTGGCATTATCCAAATCAGGTTATGGGTCAAAGCAACCAGCTTACTCTCAGCCCGCTTTTCGCGAGCCCCCCTTTGTATTTATCTATCATTATACACAGGAAAATAAAAAAAGCAACACCCTGCCATGCGGTACTAGTGTACTCCGCTTTTTTTCTCTTCCAAAATTTTCACAATCAAATCTGCTATATGCGCCGCTGCCTCCACCGGTGCCGTCCCATGCCGGCTGATATTGGAAACCACCGTATATTCCGACTCCTGCATATCCGGATGCGGGCGATAGGCGATATAGGCAGACATGCTTTCCGCCGTTATCAGTCCGGGTCGTTCTCCGATCAGCACACAAACCACCTCCGCTCCCAGTAAAGGAGCGATGATTCTTGCCGTATTGACACGGCAGTATCTGACAAAAAACGGCGTCCCTACCGTAATTTTTTGATATTCCAATTCCTTTTTTATAATTGGAAGCAGATCCGGTACATTTGCCTCAACGGAGGGGGAACATAATCCGTCTCCAAAATAAATTTGTACCTGCGGATTCTTTATGCAGCGTTCCAGAAGGATTTTCCGCTGATCCTCCTCTATCACTCTTCCCCAGTCAGGGCGGGTTATCATATCGTTTTTATTCCTGCACTTTGTTCTAATTTCAAAGACTCCCAGCTTTTCTATGTCTTTACCGGATACCTCCGTAAACACTGCGTCGGAGGCTGCCGCCTGGTCGGCCAGAAAATTCAGCATGGCCTTGGTTTTATAACGGGCTCCCGCATGTCCGATTCCTATGCGGGCCGGTGTTGCCTCCCTCATGCTTTCCAAAAGCCCGGGGCTTTGTATTTCCTTTACGGCAATTCCCTTATTATCCCGCGTGATTGCCCTGTCTCCGCTTTCATGCTCCATTTCGTACTGCCTCCCTTCCTTTAGAATGCTTTTAACAGTATGGCCGGATTACCTGCATGCTTCCCCAGTTTTCCCTTTTCCCAAAAGCCCCATTTTTCCAGCCACTGTTCAAAGGCTTTTATAGGACGTTTTCCCGTAAGCTCACGTAAGGCGGCAATATCATGAAAGCCTGTGGATTGGTACATCAGCATGATATCATCTCCCTGGGGAAGGCCCATCATAAAATGGCAGCCGGCATTGGACAGTAAAATTGCCAGTGTTTCATCATCATTTTGATCCACCAGCATATGATTGGTATAGCAAACATCGCATCCCATGGGAAGTCCATGCAGATGACCGTTAAACACGTCCTCCAGTCCTGCCCTGATAAGCTGCTTTGCATCATATATATACTCCGGTCCCATAAAGCCGACAACCGTATTTACCAGAAAAGGATGGTAATGTCTGGCAAGTCCATAGCATCTGCATTCCATGGTCACCTGATCGGTCTGAAAATGTGTGCCGGAGGACAGCTCCGAGCCCTGCCCTGTCTCAAAATACATAACGTTGGGACCCTTTGCAGAGCCTTTGTCAAGAAACATTTCCCTCGCCTCCTCCAGCATTTCAACAGTGATACCGAAGGCTTCACAAGCCCTTTGTGACCCTGCCAGAGATTGAAAGCAAAGCTCTGCCACGGCCCCTCTTTTTAATGCCTCCATCTGCGTCGTTACATGGGATAGGACACAGGTTTGAGTGGGAATTTCATATTTTTGCTTCAGTCCGGCAAGGACATCCCAAATTTTCATGGTGCTTTCCACCGTATCAATGGCAGGGTTCATTCCCAGGACCGCATCTCCCGCGCCATAGCTTAAGCCTTCCAATACGGAAGCGATGACTCCCCTGGGATCATCCACAGGATGATTGGGCTGTAAACGGCAGGCAAGAGTACCCGGCTCCCCTATGGTGGTATTACAGCAGGCGGTAATTCTCATTTTATTTCCTGCATAAACAAGGTCCAAATTACCCATAAGCTTTGATACTGCCGATATAACCTCACTTGTAAGCCCCGGACTTACCGATGCTATCATGTCACCGGTCGTATCGCCGGATAAAATCCATTCCCGAAGCTCACCGATACTCCAGCTCTTCACCTTATGATAAGCCTCTTGCTCGATATCATCCTGTATTAACCGTGTTACGGAATCCTCCTCATAGGGTACCACCGGATTTTCCCTTAACTCCTTTACCGTAAGTCCACTCAGCACTTCCTTTGCCGCAATACGTTCCAGCTTTGACTGCGCGGCAATTCCGGCCAGACAATCTCCCGATTTCAGCTCCGATGCCTTTGCCAGAACCTCCTTCACAGAAGCAAATTCATATGTTTTTCCATGTAATTTTGTTTTTAAAATCATTTGTCACCCTGTTTCTGCCGCCTTTTGGCGGCTCTAAGCTTATACTTCAAAAATTAAGGTTTTTACCACCACGGGAACAGCCTTACCCGATGCCAGGGGAATACCTATATCCACATAATCCCCGCCGGAACAGGTGATATTATCAATACACAGGATTCCCGCTTCTCCGGGAAGCTCCCTTTTAAGAGCCTGTCCCAGTGCTTTTCCCATATCCTCCTTCAGGACTACTATAAGAATGTCCCCGGCTGCTCCGCAAGCCTCCCATGCCATGGCAATTTCCCCTGCTATTTTTTCAATCTGGGCAAAAGAGGGACATTTGATTCCCTTTGCAGCCAATGCATACTGCCCTATGCTCCTTCTTTCCTTTTGGAAACGCCCAGCCTCTTTCATTATTTCTACATGTAAGGAATCCAGCCTCTCCTCATCCATTTCAAAATAAATAACCGGAATATTTTTTAAGGGAAAGGAACAATTACGGTACATAATCGTACTTCCTGACAGCTCCATACTAAAATTACCGGCACCGATAACAGTAGCATTCACTGTCTCCTTTTCCTTCATGCCAAGCTTTTCCGAAATTAATTTGGAATCTCTGACAGCCTTACCAAGGAGAACTCCCATATCGCCGTAAAAGAACCACTCCCTGCTCCTTCCTTTTACACAATCTGCAATCCCTCCCGATAACGTTATCCTATCAGGTATCCGATTGCAGGTAATCAGCTGGTTTGTTTTCATCAATTCCAGAAGCTCTGTCTCCGGCCTTAGTAAAACTGCCTGCTCAAGAACAGTAACCATTATCTTCGCTACGGCATTCAGCTTATCCATAAAGGCTTTGTCCCTAACACTTGCCCTATCGCCTGTATTTATGACTATACCGCTATATTCCAATAATTTTCTCATTTTAGGGGATATGTAGGTAATCCTTCCCTCATTAATTTTTATCAGCCGTCCTCCGATATCAACGCATGCCGTATCCAGAACCAGGCCGTTTTGGAAAAAGCAGATATTGGCGGTGCCTCCTCCAATATCCATATTTGCAACCAGCTTTCCTGTTTTTTTCGATATCTCCGCTGCTCCGGAGCCTTTTCCTGCCAGTATGGATTCCAAATTGGGACCGGCTTCCGCCACTACAAAATCTCCGGCAATATCTGATAAGGCATGCAGTACCTCCTTCGCATTTCTTTTTCCGGAGGTTTCCCCCGTTATGATAACCGCTCCCGTATCCACCGCTTCCGGTTTTATTCCTGCCCTTTGATATTCCTTAAGTATCATTTTTTTTACGGCCTCTCCGTCAATTTCGTTTTCCGAAATTAAAGGGGTAAAGTAAATTTCACTTCGGTATATAATTTCCTTCTTCGTAACTTTAAATTGGGGGACAGCTCCAAAGCCCCCTGTATTTTGAACCGTCAGCCGGCTGAAAATCAGCTGTGTCGTAGTGGTTCCGATGTCAACTCCGGCACTTAAAATACGTTCCTCCATAGTTGAACCCTTAAATTTTCTTCCTGCTAAATATTCCTCTTACCAACATTCTTCTCCAGCTTTGCTTCTGCTTTTCATATGGTCTTCCCCCTAAAATTAATTGCTTCACTTCAATATCTTTTAATTTTTCCTTTTCCTTTGTCAGGGGATTTTCAGAGAGAATGACCATATCTGCAATTTTATTTTTTTCCAGGGATCCTCTTCTTTCTTCATCAAAGCTGGTCCAATAACCCCAATAGGTGCTCATGCGAAGAGCCTCTTCTACGGTTAATGCCTGTTTTTTAACAGGATGATTGCAGGCATTATGTATCCAAAGCATGGGATCCGGGTCCGTACAGGGGGAATCGGAACCGGCAGAAATAATGATTCCTCTGTCGGCAAAGCTTCGAAGGGGATTTAATTCTGCTTCCCTTGGACCTAAAATACTTCTCAGATACCGGTCAGGCTCCTGGGGCCAGATAATAAAAGAGGTCTGCAGCGGTATATGGATATGATATTCTTTACAGATTTCCAATCCCTCTTTCGTGGGAAGGCAGGCATGAATAATACCATGACGGTGATCCTCCCGGGGAAAATCATCCAATGCTGCCTTTAATGCCTTCGATGCCTGATTAAAAGCCGCATCTCCAATGGCATGCATTTCTATCTGAAGACCAAGCCGGTTCGCTTTTTTGCAAAAATTTATTACTTCCTCATCCGTATAATACAGTACCCCCTTCTGCTCCGTACCCTCATAGGCTTTCGTCAAAGCGGCATCCATGGAACCAAAGCAGCCGTCCAGAGCAGTCGCAAAACAGCCCCCGATACGCGGCAGCCTTCTTTTCCTCACTTTTTCCGTGTCCATGGTCTGCAAAAACAGCCTTGTTTGAAATCCACCTTCTGCACCCCGTCCCACATAACGCTCCAGATCCACATCCAGGTCCTTAGGGAAGCCTACTCCGCTGACCGTATGCATCATCCCTATTCCCTTCGACGCCATGTAATCTATCGCCTTCTGCATGGATTTCACAAGTTCCCAGATAGAAACCGTACCCGTTACATAATCTGTTGCTGCAAAAAAGGCCTCCTGATTCATTTCTCCCGTCTCCGGGTTATAACCGCGCAATGATTTTATTTTTGGTGGAAGCATATTCATAAGTGCCGTATTTATAATACAGGCATGACCATCATACTTCACCACCATGATAGGTCTGCTGCCGGAAACCTCATCCAGATCCGTTGCGGATAATAAAGTTCTCTCTTTTACGGAGTGCGGGGAAGCGCCGAAGGCAATGGCCACTTTCCCTTTTATTCCGGGCAGTGCCTGCTTTAATTTTTCCTTCATTTCCTCATTACTGCTTACGTCCATCACATTAATACCGGAATGAAACAAAGACATGCTTGCAAAATGCAGATGGGTATCGGCAAAGGATGGCGTCAGCGCCTGCCTGCCCAATTCTTTCACAAAGCCCCCGTGATATTTTTCCGGAAGAGCATTTCCTACAAAAGTAATCATTCCATTTTCTTCAACCAGATATTCGAATACACGGTTCTGTTCATCACAGGTTATTATATTACCATGATAAATTTTCATACTATTTTCTCCTCGCAGCTTAATAATCCTTTAAAATCATCAGTCCCCGCCTGCTTTTTCAGTCTGCCATACACGCCACAGGTTTGAATCCTGCAATCAACCGCCGGATTTAACATAACCCTTTCTATTGATTTTCCATCATTACTGCCCTATAATTGAAAAAACTGAGCGGACAAACCACGGCCTTTTTCCCGCCGTAAGAGTATTTATTAATACTTTATATTACTTGAATTTTTTTCCTTTGAAAAGACGTATTTTTTGTTTATTGCTGAGGCATATACATTTTTAATGCCTATACAATTATTTCACAGAAATATATTTGCGAAGAGAGGTTAGAAAATGCAATATAACCAGCTTGAATACCTGGTACATACGGTACGTTATGGAAGTATTGGAAAGGCAGCCAAAGCCATGGGTGTCGCACAACCCAATATCAGCCAGGCGATTATTAATCTTGAAAACGAATTTCGGATGCGGATACTGAACCGAAGCAATAAAGGAGTTACACTTACCCAGGAGGGAAAAGCATTTTATGCCATGGCATCCGACATCGTAAAACGTACTGAGGCGCTAAAGGATACCTTTAAGGAAAGAACGGAAAAGCCGGCCATGCAGCTCTCCTTTGCTACATTTCCCAGCCAGATATCCTTAGAGGCTTTACAGGAGCTGCCGGAAAGAACCGGTGGAATTTCCTGTCATGTGACCATGCGCAACCTTACCCTGTCCCAGACAATTGAAAGTGTCAGACGCATGGAAAGCGAAATTGGAATTATTTTGGTTTCCACCAACCAGCAGAAAAAGTACGATAAAAAATTCAGGGAAAACGGCATTGAATACGAACGGCTGTCGGTATCCAATGCCTGTATAAACATGTCTGAAAATCACCCCCTGGCAAAGCAAAAAAATTTTACCTATTCGGAGCTGATTCAATATCCGTTGGCACGGTTTATTGAGGATGACCTTTCTCTTTTAGACTATACTGTCTCCAACAATAAATCGGAATACGGTTTTAAAGATTTTAATAAAGTATATTTCTTTGACAGTGACTGCTCAATCATTAATTTTATACGTCAGTCCAATGCCGTAAAAATAGGCTATTCCTGGAATCAGCATGAATATGCAAGGCTTGGTATTATATGCCTTCCTATTATTCCCTTCTGTCAATTAGATCTTGGCTGGATCAAACGTAAAAATGACTCCCTGTCGCCTGAGGCCTCATTGTTTATAAAAATCATGAAAGAAAAATATGAGCAGTATGAATAATAACCGGACCAGTTCCTATCCTGTTTTCCGTTATCTTTGCCGCAATCCGATATTTTTCTGATATACCGACAGGGAAAGGCAATAACAGAAAAGAAAAAACAGGAAAATAACGGCAACACTGATGAGGTTTATTGCCAGCAGGCTTGTATACATCATTTTTTCCAGAGCATGCACGGAGAAATAGCTTGATACGGTCATAACAAGGAAGGGTACGGCATATGCTGATTTTAACTCACTCGCAATCGCCTTTTTTAATGTCTCCCGGCTGAAGCCAAGCTTTCTCAACACCGCATAGCGTTCTTTTTCTTCAAAGGCATCATTATAAAGCTTCATGAACAGGATGCTTCCGCTTGCCAATATAAACACCATGAACATAAAGATACAGATAGAGTATAGTATCTTAATCCATTCGATATCACTGCTGTTCGGATCAATAGCCACTCGTGCCGTATAGTTGTCCTCCGTATTACTTACTATGGCATTCAGCTCATCAAGGGATGCCTCATAATTGTAGATATCGGATATTCTGTAATTATAAGTGTAGAGCTGCTGCCCTAATGGTAAAAGCTGTTCGTATTCATGGTCATTTACTATATAGTAGCTCATAATTTCCTGCAGATATCCCAGATATGGAACACTTGTCTCAGCAATCTGATGATATTCTTTTCCATTTATTCCAACTGTTATATTCGAAATATCGGTAATAAGGGACAGTAAATGCAGCTGTGTTACACTAATAATCTCCCCGTCCTCCGGTTCCTCCAAATCGAACTCCAGATGCGCTTCCTGTGCCAGCTTTTTCACCTGGGTATAAGAAAGCAATGCATTCTGTCCGGATACATAGGAGGTATCAAAGAGGGAACTGTCCAGATTCAGTACGGATATCTGCGAACGGTATGCAATGTCATTATCCTTTTCAATCCGTTCCGCAATTTCACTGTCCATCTCCTGCCGATTGCTCAATATCTGAAAGGTGTAGGTATTTCTAAAGTGAATGATATTATTATAACGGTTTTTCATTGCAAATCCGGTTGCCAGAGCGGTAACGGAACACAGCATCAGTACACAGACCATCGCATAGGTACGGTAATTTTTTTTCATACGGAATATGACGTTATTGACCCATAGCGTTCTCTGCCTCTGATATAAAAATCTCTTGCTTTTCGCCAGCCTCTGAAAAACAAAAGGAATGAGTCCGCCAAAGAGCAGATAAACCCCGATTACCACAAGAATGACTGCCAGGAACACATTTCCCATGACTTCCTGTCCGCCCTCCTTGATGGCATAATAATATCCTGCCGCAAGTATTCCTACTCCGGCAAAGGCTTTTGCAATGAGGACCCAGCTATTCTGCTTTACATACTCATTCTGTCTGTTTGCCGATACCATATCAAGAACACTGCTTCTTACAATGCTGGCATATCCCTTTAAGACAAAGATCAGGTACATAACCAGATATACGCCCATCGTTATTATAATTGGCTGTAAAGTGAAACGAAATTCTATATCCACAGTAATCTCAGAGATTGCAAGTAAGATCATTTGAAATAACCGTGTTGTGAGAATTCCGGATCCCACTCCCAATACCATTGCCGAAAAACCAATCATTGCGCTTTCCAGCATGTATAATTTTCCTATTTTCTGATTGGTCAGGCCCATAAATACATAGATTCCAATTTCCTTCTTCCGCTTTGTTAAAAACACATTTGTGGAATACCAGATAAAGAAAAACATAAAACAGCCCAGCACAAAGGAGAGCACCTGGAGCAGTATATCCGTATTGTTTTTATTCTGTTCCCCAAGTATTGCAAAGGCCTTTGAATATACGAGATTTTGAAAGTTCAGGAATATAAGAATTGTAAATGCAAGGGACAGAATCAATGCCAGATAATTCTTAAAGCTGCTCTTAAAATTCTGTATTGCCAGTTTCATCATACTCATGAAAGGTCACCTCCCATGGATGCCTGCATATCAATAATCCTGTCATAAAACTCCTTCCGTTCCCGACCTTTGCTCAGCTTGCACCGGATCATACCGTCATTTAAGAGATAGACATCTTTGGCATAAGAGGCACAAAATGCATCATGGGTAACCATAAGAACCGTTGCCTTGTGTTTGTCATTTACCAGCTTCAAACAGTCAAGCAGGTCTCTGCTGGATTTGGAATCCAGTGCTCCGGTGGGTTCATCCGCAAAGATAATTTCAGGGTCCGTAATCAGTGCACGGCAGGTTGCTCCTCTCTGTTTCTGACCGCCGGACAACTGGTAAGGATACTTTTTTAAGTGCTCCGCCAGGCCGAACAGGCCGGCCAGTTCCTCCGTTTTATCAATGCACCTTTTACCGGATACTCCATTCAGTGATAACGGCAGTGCAATATTATCCTGCAGGGTCATCGTATCCAGCAGATTAT
>CAMJWQ010000004.1 GCA_946409475.1 uncultured Lachnospiraceae bacterium | reverse complement strand
TTTTATTATTATTAAACCTGAATCTGCTTTCTTTTTGTGCACAAGTTAAAAGAATATCCGTAAACTCTATTGACATACAATCTCTATCGTAACATAATATAACTTATCGGAAGGAAAACAAGCGCGACCAGAGGGAGCATTTGATTTCACCCGATAAGTTAGCGAAAGAGCGAAGCTCTTGAGTGGTATCAGAAGTGAACTTTACTTCTGATAGTGTAACTTATCGGAAGGAAAACAAGCGCGACCAGAGCTCCGGAGCCTCTGAAATATAGATTCATGTTAAGTTCAAACCTTTGACTGGGCAACACTGCTTAGGCAAAGGTTTTTCAAAGTTAAGCGGCTGAAATTCAAAAGATGGAAAAGAGGAAAACACTATGGGGCATTTTATGCTGCGGATTGTAAGATTAATATTTGGTTTGTTTTTATGTTCCGTAGGCTTAATCATTAGTATTAATGCCAATATTGGACTGGCTCCCTGGGAAGCCTTCAGTATTGGAATCTCAAAGGTAACGGGAATCAGTTACGGTAATGTGGTTATCTTAACAGGTTTGGTGATATTAATAGCTGATTATCTTTTAAAGGAAAAAATAGGTGTGGGAACGATTTTAAATACGGTTCTAATCGGTATAATGGCAGATATGATATTAAAAATGAATGTGATACCGGTGCTTGAGAATTTTATTTTAGGCATATTCATGTTATTATTAGGACAAATCATCTCCTGCTATGGGTGTTATTTATATATTAGAGAGGGCATGGGGTCTGGTCCCAGAGATTCCTTAATGGTGGCCTTTGGAAAAAGGTTCAGGAAAATTCCTATTGGTATTGTTCGTGGAGTAATTGAGGGAACCGTGTTATTAATAGGCTGGATGCTGGGGGCTAAGGTTGGATTGGGAACGGTAATTTCCGTTTTTGGGATCAGCTTTATTTTACAAACCATTTTCCATATTGCGCATTTTGATGTGAAAAATGTGGAGCATGAAAGCGTTGTTGATACGGCAAGGAATTTAGCTGCCAGTCAAACCGGATGCTGAAAATAAATTGATAAATTATTGGCTGTGAAAGGGAATAGAAAATGAATAATTCTTCAATAAAAGAGGAAATAAAAAAAATGGTACATGGTTATTATTGGGAAGAAGATATTAATTGTGCCAGAACGACATTATGCTGTCTTGGCAGATTATTTGATATACCCCTTAATGATCAAACCCTGCAAGCCGCAATCGGACTTCATGGAGCAGGGGGATTTCGGGCTCAATGCGGATTGGTTGAAGGTGCGCTTATGTTTATCGGTATTCTGCTTTCCCAAAAGGGAAAGAACGATTCGGAAATCGCCGATAGCTGTTATGCCTTTGCCTGTAAATTTAAAAATAAGTTCTCCTCATTGTCATGTTACGATCTGAGACCTGCCGGCTTTTTAGACACCGACCCGCCTCATGTCTGTGAAAAAATAACAGCGGATGCGATTTATTTTTCTTATGGTTTTATTAGCGAAAATTTATAGTACATAGTCATTTACATCATGGAAGGCAGTTATGACAAATATTCATATTGGCAGAAGAGAAAAAAAAGAATACGTAGTGAAAGCCTATCAAATGGCCTGGCCTGCGGTAATGGAATCCTTTTTCATAGCACTGGCAGGATTAATCGATTCCTTTATGGTCAGTTCCATAGGTGCTTATGCGGTGGCTGCCGTTGGTTTAACCACCCAGCCCAAATTTATCGGATTATCCCTGTTTGTATCAATCAATGTGGCTGTTTCTTCCCTGACGGCAAGACGGAAGGGAGAAAAAAATCCGATTAGTGCCAACAGGATTTTTTTGGTAGGATTTATTT
This sequence comes from uncultured Lachnospiraceae bacterium, assembly GCA_946409475.1. Classification (GTDB taxonomy): domain Bacteria; phylum Bacillota; class Clostridia; order Lachnospirales; family Lachnospiraceae; genus CAMJWQ01. Next base: position 26,572 of record CAMJWQ010000004.1, on the reverse strand, counting down.
TTACCATATCATTAGGGATATTGACAAGTCTTGCCTGTATTTTTTTAGCAGACCCCATTATATATCTATGCGGTTCCAATGCGGATACCCATAACGGTGCGGTTTTGTACTTTCGTATTATTATGGGAGGCATGCTTTTTAATATCATAACCATGGTGATTAATGCTTCTCACCGGGGGTCCGGCAACACGAAAATTGTCATGAAGACGAATATGACCTCCAGTATTGTCAATATCATCGGAAATTATCTATTGATACGGGGAAATTTGGGCTTTCCTGCCCTTGGCATTAAAGGAGCTGCTATGGCAACCGTTTTAGGTACAGTAGTCGCCTGTATCATGAGTATATATTCTGTGACGAAGAAAAGCAGCTTTATCAATATACCCCTAATGCTAAAAGAAAAAATCAGACCTGCTTTACAGCCTGCGGTCAGTATTATTAAAATTGGATCAGGAGTATTTATAGAGCAGATATTAATGCGGACGGGCTTTATGGCAGTTGCGGTAATGGCGGCGAATCTCGGGACCAATGCCTTTGCAGCTCATCAGGTGGGTATGAATATCATGGCAGTTTCCTTCTCCTTCGGAGACGGCATGCAGGCGGCAGCTGTGGCACTTATCGGACAGAGCCTGGGAGAGAGGAATCCGGAAAAAGCGAAAGCCTACGGGAGAATCTGCCAGAAAATGGGATTTTTAATATCGGTGGTGTTATCTGTCACATATTTCTTTGGAGGCTCATTTTTATACAGACTGTTTTTTGAAGAAGAAGAGATTATTCATTTTGGAATCCAAATTATGAGAGTAATTATGGTTATTGTGCTGCTGCAGATAGCTGCCGTCATCTATATGGGCTGTCTTCGCGGTGCGGGGGATATCCTGTTTACGACAGCCACATCGACCATAGCGGCTACTATTATACGTCCCATAACCTGCTATTTGCTTTGCTATCTATTGGGGTGGGGACTGGTTGGAATATGGATTGGTATTACATCCGACCAGCTTACCAGATTTACCTTGGCAGGCTGGCGGTTTAAATCCGGTACATGGACAGGAATAAAAATTTAATAAGGAGGTGGCAGGATGCGGCAATGCATGGATGCGGAAAATTTACATAAGCGGTTAAATAGAATCATGGGACAAATTAAGGCAATTGATAAGATGGTGGATGCGGACATACCCTGTGAAGAGGTTTTAATACAGATTAATGCGGCGAAAAGCGCCTTGCAGAAGGTTGGACAGGTCATACTGGAAGGACATTTACACCATTGTGTCAGGGAAGGTATTGAGCATGGTGATGCGGATAAGACCATAGCTGATTTTGCAAAGGCTGTGGAGCAATTTTCAAGATTAACATAATATCATCAAGAACTGGAAAAATCTGTTAATTGTAAATTCCAATTACTGTTAAAATCCCGGGTTATTTTTATTCTTCATTTCTTAGTACTGCATTGCATAAATTTTGATGAATAGCAGGCACTGCTATTCACCAAAACTTACGCAACGCAGTACTATATTATTTCACATCACAGGCAAAATTATACTCACCACTGCCAAGCAGTGTTTCACTTCCATCCGGCAAAATTAAATGACAGCTTGTATTTACCGGGATTTTAACATGAATCTGAAACTGAACGGTTATCTTCCAATCACTTATAATCTCTCCATAGGAGGTCATAAGACTTGCTTTTGCCCAAGTTAAATTTCCTCCCGGCATAGGCTTTATCCTGAATTCCCGATAGGCAGGCTTTATCATTTCGATTCCCGCCACTCTTCGGTACAGCCAGTCTCCTACCGCTCCATATGCATAATGATTAAAGGAGACCATATTGTTGCTCTGATTTACCGTTCCGTCCGGTCTTAATGCATCCCATCGTTCCCACACCGTCGTTGCTCCGGCCTTCACTTCATATAGCCATGACGGACAGGTATCTTGCAGCAGCAGCTCATATGCCTTGTCAATGTATCCGTAATCAGATAAAGCAAACATAAGATATGGGGTACCGCAAAATCCGGTTCCAAGATGATTTCCCGCCTTCTCCGCTAAATTTGCCAGATGCTTTGCCATTTCCCTCCCCTCCTTCTCATTTACCATTTCAAAATAGAGGGGCAGTACATAACCGGTCTGAAATTCCTGATGGAGTTTACCGTTTCCGTCCGTATGCACATTTCTATATGCGCTGCCGATTTTATCCGCAAGCTCTCCATAATGCTTAGCATCTTCCTCATTGTCTAGTTCCTGTGCCGTCTTTGCCATAAGACGACAGGAGTTCGCCATATATGCCGTTGCCACCCATGGAGCTTTTTCTTTCCACTGCTTTTTATCCTCACCCGGTGCGCACCAGTCCCCATAATGAAAGCCTGCCCGCCAAATATAGCACTCCGGTTCCACTGCGCTGCTTCCTTTCCGTGCCAGTCTAAGCTCTCCCTCAATATGCTTTTTCATAGAAGGATATTGACGCCGTAGCAATGCCTTATCTCCATATGCAAGATAAGAAGCCCATGGGACTAATACGGCACAATCGGCCCAGCAGTCAGTTGTTCTTGGTCTTGCATATTTCCCGCCTGGAACCACATCCGGTATGCCGCCGTTTTCATCCTGTTCCGCTATGACATCCAGAAGCCATTTTTCCAAAAAACGTTTCATTCTGAAATTAAAGCAGGCAGTACTTGCAAAGACGGCAATATCTCCGGTCCATCCCATTCTTTCATCGCGCTGCGGACAATCCGTAGGAATGTCTACAAAATTACTCTTGCCGCTCCAGGAGATATTCGCCTGCAAGCGGTTGATATCCGGATTGGAGCATTGAAACTCTCCTGTCATTTCCATATCCGAATATAATGCATAGGCACTTAATTCCAAATTCTCCTCCATAATTCCTTCCACCTTAACATAACGAAAGCCCATATAGGTAAAGCGTGGGGAATACTCCTGGATGCCTTCCCTGCAGGTGTAGATAATACGTGCCTTTGCCCATCTCAGCGGTTTGGTATAAAGCTCTCCCTCCATGCATATCTCCGCATGCTTAAAAACTATTTTCTGGCCGGCAGTTCCCTTTATTCTGGCAGCTATTACGCCTGCAAAATTCTGTCCGAAATCATAAATAGTACCGCCCGTTTTACATTTCCACTGTTTTACAGGTCTAAATACTTCATGTCTTCGAACCGGACTTCCGTAATTTGCTGTTAAGCCGGGATGATGCTTCGGATTTATAATATTTGCTTTTTTATATTTGATCTGATTCACATTAATTCGTGCATCATAGACTTCCCCGTTATAAAAATCTGCATACTGCCAGTTACCCTTCTCACTTACCTCCCAGGAGGAGTCCGTTCCGATTATTTGAACGCTTCCATCTTCATAGGCAACTCTGATTTCCAGGAGCAATGCCTGCCTGTTGGCATATATTTTATTGGTATGCATCATAGAATAGTCTCCCACTGCCCAGCCTCCTGCGACAGTCGCAATAAGAGTATTCTCTTTTTTTATCTGCCCGGTAACATCATAGACCTGATATTGCATTTGGCTTTTATAGCTGGTGTATCCCGGAGAAAAATAATCCTTTTCCACACGCTTATCATTTAACCTTAATGAATAGATTCCCAATGCCGTAGAATATATTTTTACGCTCCTTATATTGCCGGCAGTCTCAAAGAGCTTTCGAAATACCATTGGTTTTGGAGAAAAGACAAAAAAGTGATAGCTTGTATCCGTTATCCAGTCTGCCTTCCATTTTGTACCTAAACGTCCGGTTTCAAAAAAGGCTTCTCCCTCTGCAGTCTCATTTCCTGAGTCTGTTGCCCAAATCTTAACACAGTAGGTTTTAAAAGGAATTAAATTTTCACCGTCATACCGGAGATTCAGAGTCTCTCCGTTCTCTCTTATTCCACTGTCCCATACCAGTTTTTTCCCTGAATACACCTTAATCTGTGATTTCTTCGCCGTTACATTTTGATTATCTGATTCTAACATAAAGGAAAAAGAAGGTGCCAGACTGTCGGTTACAATTTCTTCTTTTAAATCCTCGATCCTTATTTCTTTAATATGCAGCATATTAATTACTCTCCTATTCATCCTTATGGTAGCGGAAGCTCTTTTTCTAAAAATAACCCTTTCGTATTTTCAATTTTACAAATCATTTCCTGCTCCTTTTTTTACAATAATTATATAGGGTGAATATTTTCTTGTTTATCAAATTAACGCAATTCTTGTTAAAATTAAGCAATAATGTTAGAATATGAAGGGGTGAACGTGGTATGGAGGAATTAAAACTAACCTGTGCAAAGTTTTTTGCTTTTTCAAATTTATCCATATATTGCTATACCGGAAAGGGAGAAGTCTTATTTCGCTTTCCGGATTACTATAGTGATTTAACGGAAGACTTTGTGAGAGACTGTATGGAAAAAATAGAAGCTTCGGAAGACAAGCAGGAAAAGCCGCTCATTTTAACAATAAACAAGAATTTTCATCTTGCAGTCATCGGAGCCCGGAAGGATTCCATTCTTTTTGTTGGTCCGGTCGCCCAAAATCCGGATGGACTGGATTTTCCTTCCATATACAAAACGTATTCCAACCGTCAGAAATGCATGAAGATGAGCTATGAAAAATTTATTAATGCGATTACTTTATTCATACAATTATGTACGGGCAGAACAATTGAAGCCACGGAATTTATTTCAATGGACTCTCCGTCTATAATGATTCAGGATTCATTTGAAGATTCCGTTCCAAATGCGAATCCTGGTATTTCTTATCCCGGTGAGGCTTTGGAGCAAAGGCTAATGACGTTTATTGAAAAAGGTAATGTGGAAGGGCTGACGGCCCAATTTGCATTACCCTCTTACGTTACAATCAAGACCATGTCTTCCGATCCTGTTCGGCATCAAAAATATTTGTTTATTACATTTATGACCATGGCCGTCAGAGCTGCTATCAAGGGTGGGCTAGACGATGAAAAAGCCTTTGAAATCGTCGGGATTTACTGCCTTAGAATGGATAAATGCTTTGATATTAAAGAAATAGCCTCCCTGATCTACAATATGGCGCTAAGTCTCTGCCGGGAAGTATGCAAATTAGGAATTAAGCCCTCTTTATCCTTAGAAGTGCGTAAGTGCCGTACCTTCATTGCTTCTCATCTATATTCACCGTTGGATTTGGCAAGGCTTGCAAAAGCGGCAAACATGAGTACACGCACTCTTTCAAACCGGTTTCGTCAGGAAACAGGAACAACACCGATGGCTTATGTACAATCAGCCAGAATTGAGGAAGCTAAATTCCTGCTGCACTATTCAAGGCATTCCATTCTTGAAATCAGCAATGCACTGCATTTTAGTTCGCAAAGCCACTTTACCAGTGTATTTCGTCATACTACGGGAATGACACCAAAGCAATTTCAGGAAAGCAAGAAAGCATAGTATTTACATACACCTATTCATGATCGCCAGGATATATTTCTATTGACAAGATATACCCATAGGGGTATATTATCCATATACCCAGGGGGGTATGTGGAAGGAGAGATATTGTGGCAGAATTTATCATAGGTGAGGAAAAAAGAAAGAGTCTTTCTCTTATCATCTCATTAATAGCACTCATTATTAGTTTTTTTCAAACAGGCAGCCTGCCCTTTAACGCTGCGTGGATAGCCATACTGTTGTGCGGCATTCCTATCATAAAGGAGGCTGTTATAGGTCTGTTCACGAAATTTGATATTAAGGCCGATGTGTTGGTATCCCTTGCTTTACTTGCCTCTGTTCTGATCGGTGAAATATTTGCTGCAGGGGAGGTTGCCTTTATTATGGCCATAGGAGGATTCCTGGAGGAAAGGACCGTTGCAAAAGCCCGGGCAGGGATTGAGAAACTGGTGCATTTAACACCAACTGCTGCCAGAGTGGTGGTGAATGGAGAAGCAGCCATTGTTTCGGCAGATTGTATTAAAAAGGGAGATACTTTACGGGTATTGGCAGGTGAAACCATACCTGTTGACGGTATTATTGTAAAGGGAAAGACTTCCATCAACCAGTCGTTAATGACTGGTGAACCTTTGCCTGTGGATAAAAAGGAGGGAGACGAGGTCTACAGCGGGACGGTAAACCAGCTGGGGACCTTTGACATGGCGGCCCAAAAGGTAGGTGAGGACAGTTCCTTACAGCGTATGATACGACTTGTGGAATCCGCGGATGCTTCCAAAGCCAAAATAGTGGGGGCAGCAGACCGTTTCGCTACGTGGATTGTGGTGACTGCCTTACTCTCAGCCGGAATAACCTGGGCTGTCACAGGTGAAATTATCCGGGCTGTGACCATATTGGTTGTATTTTGCCCTTGTGCTTTGGTATTGGCTACACCGACGGCAATTATGGCAGGTATCGGAAATGCTTCCAAATATGGTATCCTCATACGTGAAGGGGATGCGCTGGAAAGGCTTGCAAAGGTAACACGTATCGCTTTTGATAAAACAGGGACTCTGACTTACGGAAAACCTTCCGTTATCAGCATTAAAAGCATCGGTTCCATTATGAATGAAGAGGAATTACTGGAACTGGCAGCAGCCTCCGAAGCTTCCTCGGAGCACCCCTTAGGAGCAGCAATTGTAGAACATTATAAAAAGAAGACAGGAAGGAATCCGAAGGAACCGGAGCAATTTCAGCTATCGGCAGGTCTCGGGGTGTCGGCGGTCATAGACGGCTCACGAATTTTAGTGGGGAAGGAATCATTACTGGCTGAGAATCATATAGCCATCCCATCCGGCCTCTGTGAACAGGCAGAGGAGGCAAAAAAGGACGGAAGCACCGTTATTTATTTGTCTGTAAACGAAAAAACGGCAGGGTTCATGGTACTGTCCGATACCATTAGGGCAGAAACTGAAAAAACCATAACGGCAATTCATAATTCCGGGAAAAATACCCTTCTGCTGACGGGGGATGCCTCTATGGCAGCCGCTTGTATAGCACAAAAGGCCGGTATCAAAAATGTGCAGTCCGATTGTATGCCGGAGGATAAATTGGGAACGATTTCAGATTATCAGAACAATGGTGAGCTTATTTGCATGGTTGGTGACGGTATTAACGACGCACCGGCTTTAAAAACAGCCTATGTGGGAATTGCCATGGGAGGGATAGGAAGTGATATTGCTATTGATGCCTCTGATATTGTGCTTGTCGGTGACGATATGAAGCAGATTCCCCATCTTCTGCAGCTGTCGAAAAAGACCATGAAGACCATACATATTAATTTAGGTGCCTCCATGCTTCTTAACTTTGTGGCTATTGTGCTTGCCATAACAGGTATATTAAATCCGATTGTCGGTGCATTGGTACATAATTTTGGCTCCGTAGCCGTCATCATAAATTCCGCTTTGCTGTTAAAGTGGAAAAGCGGATTGACAAGACAGTAAAGACATTTTAATATATATATATGATAGTTAGCTGCGGCTAACCATATGTATAGAGGTTAAGAACTATGTTGAGTACGAATGATTCTTTGAAAGAATTGGCAAAAAAATATGCTTCCAATCATTTAAATATCATAAATATCAGTTCATTATGTAAGAGACCCGGCTTAGAACATGATAGCTATTTTACCAATAATTCGGCATTTATTTTTCCTATAAGCGGATGCTGTCACATTTCCTTTGACAACATGGTATTTTATGCGGAGCCGGGTAAATTAATTCACGGCTGTCCGCAAAAACACATAGAGTTTCATATTATAGGAGATGAACCCTTTCATCATATAAACATTTACCATGATTCAAAGGAAGAGTTACTGTTTCAATTAGATTTAGGACAAAATAAAGATGTAATTCATAATAATCTTCAGCAAATCATCCGTTTGGAGGAAAAAACGGATATTAAAAGCACTCTTTCGAGAGAGCATCTTATTTTCACTATATTTGAAACCTTATTTGCAGATTATATGAATCATACTATTCAGGATAATTATGATCTTGTTTGCCATGTTATAGATTATATTCACAATAATTATAACAAAAAGCTTACCCTGAGAAAGATTTCCGAATATGCGGGTAAAAGTCCAAATCAGATTAGTTATTTATTTCATCATTATGTTGGAAAAAGGCCTATTGATTATCTGATTGCATACAGACTTAAACAGGCAGTTAAAATGCTGAATTACGATGACAGTTTAACGATACAGGATGTGGCACATGGTGTGGGGTATGTGGATTCCTTATATTTTAGCCGGCTATTCAAAAAACATATAGGCTGTTCTCCCAATAATTTCAGAAGGACTTATCCCTTTGCGGATTTAAACTTGTTGTCCAGCCAAAGCATAGCTGATTGGAATCGCTGCAAAAGATAATCCTGATGTCTGCCGTTATCACGATAAATCCGCACTCTGTCCTCGCCTAATTTTGCTGTCAGGAAATCACAAACCTCATTGGTATCTCTTAGGGCATTTTTTCTAAGCCCCACATGCTCTTTCCCCTCCAAGCTGCCTATGGAAACATATATATGGATATCCTTTTCAATCAAATTTTTCTTACAATAGTCAGTAAAGCCGGGAAACCAGCAGGAGGGAGAAATGCATGCGATATGTCCGAAGCTGTCGGTTATGAATATGCTGAAAAGAGAGAGCAGTCCACCGACAGACTGTCCCATAATTGCCGTATTTTTCGGATCTGTTAAGGTCCTGAAGCTTATATCTATCCTGGGTTTAAGCACCTGCAAAACCCAGGATAGATAGTCTGCTCCTTTCCCGCCAAAAGCATTTTGCTGATCAGGATCGGACGGAGCATACCAGGGCGAAAAGTCATCTAACCGGTTTTCGGTAATGGTAATAACCAGTATATAGGAAAGCCTGCGGATAAAGTCCTGATTTTGTAATAGGGTCATAACTTGTTTGTCACCATTTACGTATACGACCGGGTAGTTTTTATTATTTTCCCCGTATTTTTCAGGAAGAACGACATAGTACTGCCGTTCCTCCAATTGGTTTATAGTAAAATAATTGCTCATGATCTCTCCTTGTGCAGCGTTATAATAACTGTGCAGAGCTCTGAAGATGGTTTTTAGTTATAAATAAACTCATAAAGTACTTCCATTGTATCAAAGAGCCTGGCACCATAATCCATAATATCATCATAGGGGATGGTAATTATTTTTTCATTGGCAATGGCATTTACGGATTGAACCGTTTCATCATTTAAAAGTGCGTCAACAGCATCGGGGTCCGTAGCTGCATTGCTGCCCGAAGTTATGTATACAATTACATCCGGATTCAATGCGATTAAATTTTCGCCGGTCAAAGAACCACTTCCCTGTTCCAGAACATTTACCGCATTAATATCCGCCAGCATATTGCTTTGCAATACGGAATTAGCACCAAAGGTATTAAAGGTACCGTCAACATATGTGACCATGAACATAACCTTTACCGGGTCTCCCTCAGGAATGGTACTTACCTTTTCTAAAACGGTATCATATTTTTCTTTAAGGGAGTCGGCATATTCATTAGCTTTCTGCTGTACATTAAAGATAAGGCCGATATTCTTTATATCCAGGATAATATTTTCCAGGGACTGCTCTAAGGTAAAATTACTTGCTGTCTGTGTATATACGGGTATTCCCATACTATTTAATTCTTCGATGGTACCCATGGTATCTTCTGTAAAAGGCATAGCCCGTCCGAATACCAAATCAGGCTCGGCGCCTACGATTATTTCCTTGGATACCGTCTTTTTTCCCGCAATAACGGTAAGATTTTCATAGGCAGACTTCCACTTTTCCAACGGCTCGTTATCAGGCTCTAAAATCCCCACTATCGTATCCTCCAAGCCTAATTCTAATAATAAGTCTGTTGCAGATGGTATATTGGTAATGACTTTGGTGGGAGCCCTTTCAAAGGTCTGCGTATACACGGTTCCGTCCGGTCCGTAAACATCTATTGACACCGGATATTGAGTTTCCATATCTTCAACGGAATTCTCACTTTCCTCACCCGGCTCCGTTATCTCATCCTCACCGGTTTCCGTATCCTCACCGGAATTTTCACTTTCTTCTCCTGCCTCATTTTCACCGGCCTCCCGGGAGCTGCTGCAGCCGGATAAAAACAGGGAAAAGGACAATGCTGCCAATAGTAAGAACATATTTATTTTTTTCATGATAGAATCTCCTCTACTTTTTATTGATTAAGGGTGGATAGTAGCTAATAAAAAGACCGTTATTATTGGGTGCCTTCTGAATGTCACATTCAATTTCATAAACTCTTTTAATGGTTTCTTTTGTTAATACCTCACGCGGAATGCCCTCACTATCAATCTTTCCTCCGTTCATAATATAAAGATAATCACAGAACTGGGCAGCCAGATTTAAATCATGCAAGGCAGCAAGGACGTTAATCCCAAGGCTCTTTACAATAGACAGTATCTGGAGCTGGTATCTGATATCTAAGTGATTCGTTGGTTCATCCAAGATCAGTAATTTTGGTTCCTGCGCTATGGCACGGGCTAAAATGATTCTTTGCTTTTCACCGCCTGAAAGTGATGAAAAGCTGCGGCCGGCATAGGCTGCCATATCAACCTTTTCCAGGGCATCCATTACCATATGATTATCATATTCCCCTTCGGCCTGAAGCATTTTCAAATGCGGAGTCCTGCCCATCATTACAATTTCCTTAACCGTAAAATCAAAATTCAGTGAGTTGAACTGGCTGACAACAGACATTTTTCTGGCTGTGTCTTTATGATGCAGCTTAGAGGCCTCCTTGCCGTCCAGCAGAATAACTCCTCCGCTTGGCTTGAGTATACGGTAAACAGCCCGTAATAAAGTAGACTTTCCACTTCCGTTAGGACCCAGCAAGGCAACAAACTTCCGGTCAGCCGCATTAAGGGATATTCCCCGGACAATTTGTTTTTCACCAATGTTTATATATAGGTCTTTAATTTCCAGATCCATAGATTACCTCCTAATGTCCGCCAAAGCCATAGCTTTTTTTAACTAAAATATAGACAAAAAAGGGAGCTCCCACCAAAGCGGTTATAATGCCGATAGGCAGCTCGGCATTCGGTACGGCACTTCTCGCAAAAACATCCGCCCATAGCATAAATATGGCACCCATTAATAAAGCGGCAGGCATGACCTTTCGATGGTCCGGACCTGTTAATGCACGAAGGATATGAGGAATAATCAGTCCCACAAAGCCTATGATACCGCAGGCAGCTACCAGTACCCCTGTCAGCAGAGAGCAGATCAGCATGTATAATTTTCTATAAAAATTAAGATTGATACCAAGGCTGACGGCTGCTTCTTCCCCTAAAAGCATGGTATTTAATGTCCGGTATTGGGTAAGGAAAAACAAACTGCAGATGAGCACGATCACAATAGCCGGCCATATATTATCCCAATTGGCCCTGGTTAAAGATCCTAAGGTCCAAAATTTAATCGTCATGATACCCGTGGAATCTCCCGCAATAGAAATAATAAAATTTGATACGGCACTGAACAGGGCATTAATAACCGTACCGGACAGCACTAATTTAGACGACGTCATTTTACTTCCGTAAGAAGCCAGAGTTAATACGGCAAAGGTCGCTCCGACGGAGCCCACAAATGCCCAGAACATGTTGGCCGTTCCTATACCGATAATAATGGAAAAGGTTGCTCCCAATGTCGCACCTGCTGAAATTCCCAGTATATAAGGCTCCGCCAGCGGATTCTGTACAGTGGCCTGCATTACGGTTCCGCAAAGGGAAAGTCCCGCTCCTACGAACACACCTAAAAGGACACGTGGTAAGCGTATCTGCCAGATGATATTGTATTCTGACTGAGTGGCTTGTATTTCTGCTGTAAATCCAAATATTCTTTCTAATAGAATGTAATATGTATGGACAGGATTTATTTTTACGGCTCCAAAACCTAATGCAAGTACTACCGACAATAGTAAAGCTAACAAAAGAATGATAATAATCAGCTTGAATTTGAATGTGACAGTCTTATGTTTCATTATAGTATGATCCTTTCAAAACTCTTAGAAATAATACTTGGTTAGTCATGTCTAACGACACTATTGTAAACGATTCTTTCAGTTTGTGAAATGGAGAATTATTAAAAACATGGACAATTATTAAAAAATAACCAGCGATAAATCCCGCAAGCAATTTATAAAGCAAACTGTTGGCTTTAATTTTAGTAAAGGTAATACAATATTATAATTCTCTTCTTAATGATTTTGATTGCATTATTATAGAAAAGGCGGATTACTCTTATAATGAATTATCAAATATATGTAATGAAGCAGTAAATATATTAACAGAGACATATGATATTTCTTCTTACTATGTAGATATAAAGAAAAATAAGGCAATTGTAACAATAGCAAATAATGAATTGCCAGAGAGCAAATATTATGTATCTAAAAATTATGATATTAATTCAGATAATCTGCAAATAATTTATGGTGAACATGTTCAAACTGAAGCAACTTTGACTGGTGGAAATAAAATTACTAATTCTGCAAATTTAGCATTTACTTTGGGAGTTTGCGGATCGTATGGCGGTTATTCAAGTATTTTAACATGTGGACATGATCAATCCCTTTCTGCATCCATATATCAGGAAGGTAGTTTGATTGGTACAGTTGCTTACTTAAGATATTCTTCTAGCACTAGTGGAGATTTTTCGATTGTTAAAACTCCGTCTGTAACTTTAACTAACAAAGTTAAAACTTCTTCAGGAACTAAAAGTATAACAGGGACAGTATCCTCTCCGGCTATAGGAACCTATGTATATAAATATGGACAAGTGTCAGGAGAAGCACTTACATATGTGAATGCAGTTAATGTTAACGTAACAAGTTGTAAAGGTTTAACCAGAGCTACTTTAATTTCAGGAAATACGCAAGGAGGAGATAGTGGTGGTCCTTATACTATTGGTAATTCATTTTGCGGGATACATCACGGAACAGCAGGAGGAGATGTTTTTTTCACACCATATTATTATATGAGTAGTGCCGGCTTTGTAGTTAAAACAAATTAGGGAAATTTATAAGATAAAATATCAGATAATTCTTATTGAAAATATCTGGTCTAATAAATTTACTTCTGATCTGGTTCTCAAATAAGCTATAGTGGCAATGATTTAAAAATAGTAGTATCATTTTTAAGAGGGAGATGTATAAGTGATGGTTCTGAATAGGGGAGAGTAAGTGGATAGTTAATTGTAAAACTTTAAATAAATACTTTACAAAACCATCATTTCGGTTTAATATAATCCTATAAACTTCAGGGCAGGGTGTAATTCCCTACCGGCGGTAAAGCCCGCGAGCGATTTGCAAAGCAAATTGTTGATTCGGTGAGTCTGATAAGACAACTCCGGAGCCGACAGTATAGTCTGGATGGAAGAAGGTCATATAGTGCGTGATAATAAACCGCTTCGACAGTGTTATATACTGTTTACTTCACATTCAACCCTGAGTAGAAATACTCAGGGATTTTTTATTTCATAGAAAAGTACCTCCTATGAAATAAAACCCTCCGGGGGATGCACACGAATGCATAAGGAAGATGTCACTGCGTGACTGCATTCGGCGCGCAAAGTGTCTTCTCCCTCAGGAATGAGGGACAGGGGAGTTGAAGGGTCGAAGACACTTTGTTCCGCAAAATGGCTACACTTTTAAGATATAAGGTCTTGAAGGAAAAAGGTGGTGAAAAGTAAATGGATAAGAAGGAACAGTATATGAAAAGAGCCATTGATTTGGCTAAAAAGGGCATGGGACGTACTTCCCCAAATCCAATGGTAGGCTGTGTAGTAGTAAAAAATGACAGGGTTATTAGTGAAGGATACCATGAAAGCTGCGGAGGCTTTCATGCAGAAAGAAATGCTCTTCTGAATTGTAAGGAGGAGGCTAATGGTGCAGATATATATGCAACCCTGGAGCCCTGCTGCCATTACGGAAAAACGCCCCCTTGTACGGAAATTATTCTGGAATCGGGGATCAGAAGGGTTTTTATCGGAAATAAAGATCCGAATCCATTGGTAGCAGGAAAGGGCATTCGGATGCTTAGGGATAACGGGGTAGTAGTCGAGACGGGAATATTAGAAGAGGATTGCGGTAAATTAAACGAGATATTTTTTCATTATATCAAACATGGTACACCTTACATTGCTATGAAATATGCCATGTCCATAGATGGGAAAATAGCCACCCGGACAGGCGATTCTAAGTGGATAACGGGAGAGGAAGCCCGAAAGCATGTGCATATGTTAAGAAAGCAGTATACGGGAATCATGGCAGGGATAGGAACGGTTCTTGCCGATGACCCCATGCTTGACTGCCGCTTGGAGGAGGGTGTGAATCCCACCCGGATTATTTGTGATTCCAGGCTTTCCATACCACTGGAAAGCAGAATAGTAAGAACAGCAAGGGAAATACCGACAATGATTGCCTTCTGTAAGGGCCTGGAAGACAAAGCTAAGGCAGAAGAGCTTAAGAAAGCAGGAGCCACCCTATTAGAAACAAATGGGGAAAATAGGGTTAATTTAAAGGAGTTAATGAAGGTATTAGGAGAAAAGAAGATTGACGGCATTCTGGTTGAAGGAGGAGGCACTCTTCATGGAGCACTGTTATCATCAGGCCTGGTACAAAAGGTATATGCTTATATGGCTCCAAAGATAATAGGAGGAAAGGAAGCGGGTTCTCCCGTGGAGGGAGAAGGTGCCGCCTGCATGAAGGATGCATATTTTTTACGGGATATTGAGATGATAAAACTGGGAAAGGATTATTGTCTAAGCGGATATTTATAATAGAAAGGGAGAGCTATGTTTACGGGAATTATTGAAGAAGCGGGAACATTACTGGCAGTTAACAGAGGTGCAAAATCCTCTGTTCTTACCATAGCCTGTGATAAGGTATTGGAAAAGACAAAAATAGGAGACAGTATAGCCGTAAACGGTGTCTGTTTAACGGTTACCACAATGACAAAAGCCGGTTTCACCGCCGATGTCATGGCAGAGACTATGAGAAGAAGCGGGCTGGGAAGCCTGCAAAAGGGAGAAAGGGTGAATTTGGAAAGAGCCATGGCCGCCGGCGGGCGCTTCGGAGGACATATTGTTTCGGGTCATATAGAGGGCGTGGGAACTATCAGGGCAATAGAAAGGGAAGAGAATGCCATATGGTATTCCGTGGAAGCGGATTCTGGGATTCTTCGTTATGTAGTGGAAAAGGGATCCATTACGATTGACGGTATCAGCTTAACCGTTGCTTATGTGGATGAGAGAATCCTTCGGGTCTCCGTTATCCCTCATACGCAAAAGGAAACAAATCTGACGGATAAAAGAACCGGGTCCCTGGTAAATCTGGAGTGTGATATGATTGCCAAATATATAGAAAAATTGATGAATACCAAAGCTTCACAAACAGAAAGAGAAGAAGGAATAACAGAGGAATTTTTATTAAAAAATGGATTTTAGGAGGGCTTAGGTCAAAATGGCGCAGACAGTAACAATAGAGCAGGCATTGGAGGACATACGAAATGGAAAAATAGTAATGGTGATCGATGATCCCGACAGGGAAAATGAAGGAGATCTCATCTGTGCGGCCCAGTTTGCCACACCGGAAAATGTCAATTATATGGCAACCTATGCGAAGGGTCTTATCTGTATGCCCATGAGCAGGGGATTTTGTGAAAAGCTGGGATTGGAGCAAATGGTGCGGGAAAATACGGATAACCACGCCACCGCATTTACCGTATCCATCGACCATGTGGATACGACTACGGGAATATCCGCCTATGAGCGTTCTCTCACTGCCATAAAAACCGTAGAAGACGATGCAAAGCCGGAGGATTTCAGACGTCCCGGCCATATGTTCCCCTTACAGGCGAGAGAGGGGGGAGTCCTTAGAAGAACGGGGCATACGGAGGCAACGGTAGATTTGGTAAAGCTGGCTGGCTTAAAGGAATGCGGGCTATGCTGTGAGATTATGAGAGAAGACGGAACCATGATGCGGACAACGGAGCTTTTGGCCTTTGCCGAAAGGGAGGGCCTTACGGTTATCACCATAGCTGATTTGGTGCGTTACCGTATGGGAAGAGAAAGCTTAATCAAAAAAGAAGCAAAAGCAAAGCTTCCCACTAAGCATGGAGAATTTATCATACACGGTTATGAGAATAAGATAAACGGGGAACATCATGTAGCCTTGACTATGGGAAATGTGGCAGACGGAAAGCCCGTTCTATGCCGCGTTCATTCCGAATGCCTGACAGGAGATGTATTTGGTTCGGAACGGTGTGACTGCGGAGAACAGTTAAACGCAGCACTGGAGGCTATCGCCGGGGAAGGCAGGGGAATACTGTTATATTTAAGACAGGAAGGCAGGGGAATCGGACTCATCAATAAATTAAAGGCCTATGAATTACAGGAACAGGGATATGATACGGTTGATGCCAATATTAAATTGGGATTTCCACCCGATATGAGGGAATATGGAATGGGAGCACAAATATTGCTGGACCTGGGTGCAGGAAAGCTGCGGTTATTGACCAATAATCCCGAGAAAATATCCGGTTTGGCCGGATATGGTATCAGCATAGTCGAAAGAGTTCCCTTAGAAATTAAAGAACACGAAAATGATGCCTTATATCTGAAAACAAAACAAAACAGAATGTGCCATATGACCCATTATAAATAAAAAATTCGTTGACAACGCCGCATCAGCGGGGATAGGAGGGGCGAAAAGATATCGTCCATAACTGAAAATGGGAATATGTAAAGGAAAAGAAAGGAAAGAAAGCTTGGCTTTCGCGGTAATAATATGAATAAATTTGAGGGAAATTTAATTGGCAGCGGTCTTAAAATCGGGATTGTGGCGGCAAGATTTAATGAATTTATAGTTTCAAAATTAATTAACGGTGCGGAGGACGGATTGGTAAGGCATGGTGTGGACGGTAATGATATTGATTTGGTCTGGGTTCCCGGGGCCTTTGAAATACCCTTAGGTGCAAAAAAAATGGCGGCATCAGGAAAATATGATGCCGTTATCTGTCTGGGGGCAGTCATTAAAGGCTCTACAACCCACTATGATTACGTATGTGCGGAAGTAAGCAAGGGAGTAGCAGCCGTGGGCTTATCCACGGGTGTACCTGCAATTTTCGGTGTTTTGACAACGGACAATATTGAACAGGCAATTGAAAGAGCCGGGACGAAAGCGGGAAATAAAGGATATGATGCAGCCTGCACGGCGATTGAAATGGCAAATGTATGTGAAAATATCTCGCTTGGCTAAGTGCCATATGGCGAAAAGCATACGGAAAATAAGAAAAATTATAAATTACCACTTGCCATTAGGACAGGAAAACAGATAAGATAGAATAAAGTAAGGTAAAAAGGCGATGGTAGTATCGATTTTTCGGAAATTATTGGGAATAACAAAGCCGTTTCCATTATTGGAATATGCAAAAATGCCGGAAAGACAACGGTGTTAAATCAAATTATTAAGGATTACGGTTCTCATCAAACAGTACTTGGATTAACCTCCATAGGAAGGGACGGAGAAGCCCGCGATTTAGTTACCCGTACCCATAAACCGGGCATATTCGTAAAGAAAGATACGTTAATCGCTACGGCTGAGGGGCTCCTTAAGTACTGTGATGTCACAAAAGAAATTTTGGCAAATACGGAATTCCCTACGCCTTTAGGAAATGTGATTCTTTTACGGGCACTAAGTGACGGGAATGTGGAGCTGGCAGGTCCCTCCATCAACAGGCAATTGGGGCAGCTTCGGTATTTGTTCGGGGATTTTGGTGCGGATAAGGTAATTATTGACGGGGCCTTAAGCAGAAAATCTCTTTGCTCAAGAGCGGTGGCAGATTCTGTTATCTTATGCTGCGGGGCCTCCTTTGACAAAAGCATGGATAAGACATTAGCCGAAACGAAATTTATTTATGAGATATTAACAGCCGCAAAATCCGATTATGATGATTTTATTGCCTATATTAAGTCAAAAAAAGAAAACAGGAGATTTATTTTATATACAAGCAGGGGAGATTATATCTTACCTGCCCAAAACAGTGAACTATGGGAGCTGTTAAAGCATCCTGAGGACAGGAAGATTATCGCAGTTTATGTAGAGGGGGCGTTAAGTGATTTATTGATTAAGCCGATTGTAATGTCAGGAGTAAGTTTACGGCAAATGCAGTTCATTCTTCAGGACAGCAGCAAAATGATGCTGAGTAAAGCTATGTATGAAAAGCTCTTAAGAAAAGGCGCTGAAATAAGGGTGATGGATACGATTCCTGTCCTGGCAATTGCTATCAACCCTTATTCCGCCTGTGGCGAAGCCTTTCCCAAAGATGATTTTTATAAGAAAATGAAAACAATATTCACGAAAGTACCTATAGTAGATGTGATGGAGAAGACCTATGAACAGTAATTATGAATTTAGAAAATATATTGGCTTTCAATACATACTGGAGCTTATGACGCCCAATACCCCCTTTGGCAACGATGAAGTGAAGCGGATTAAGCCCTACGTAAGGAGTGAGAAGGAAAAGCTGCTTCTGGAGCTTAATGAAATCGAAAGAATAGTGCAAACCTATGAAGTAAATGAAAAGGAATTAAAGCGCTTAGAGCACGCTATGATGAACTTAAAGGACATAAGGGGAGCATTAAAAAAGGCAGAGGACATCTGCCTGAATGATGTGGAACTTTTTGAGATTAAGCAATTCCTTTTGTGCTTTGAAGAATTAAAAGCCGCCTTTACCGATTGGAATATGGCGGCAGGCCTTACTTCTGTCACATTTGGTGATACGGCTGAGGCCTTAAGTATTTTGGATCCTCATGGGAATAAGTCACCTGGCTTTTACATATATGAAGCCTATTCGGAAAAGCTGGATAAGATCAGATTAAAGAAGAAGCAGGTAGAATTGGTCCTGCGGCAGACTTACATACAGGAGGAGAGGGATAAAATTTTAGAAGACAGGAAAAAGCTGATTTGCCAGGAAGAGGAGGAAGAGGGCAGGATCAGGGGGCTTCTGACAGAGAAGCTTAAGAGCCATACTTCTCAAATTCTAAACAACATAAAAGAGACAGGTAAATTAGACTATTATATCCAGAAGGCCAAAATCGCTGTAAAATACCAGGGGGTAAAGCCCTGTATTACGGACACCGTATATTTACAGGCTGCCATGAACCCGGAAATATCGGAAATTTTGAAGGAGAAGGGGAAAATATTCAAAACCATATCCATAACATTGCATAAGGGAGTCACCATTATTACAGGAGCCAATATGGGAGGGAAAACCGTATCGTTGAAAACAATTGCCTTAAATATCTATTTGGCCCAGTGCGGTTTTTTTGTATATGCCGGAGAGGCACAAATCCCTATTTTTGATTATTTACATATTATAGCCAATGATTACCAGTCCTTAAAAGACGGGCTGTCCAGCTTCGGCGGAGAGATTACGGAGCTGAATACCGCTATGGAAAAGGTGGATAAGGGATTTGGATTTTTTATGTTTGATGAATTTGCAAGAGGAACCAATCCTGATGAAGGTACCGAAATACTGCAGGCTGTTGTTAAGTATCTGAATCAGCAAAATGCCATAACTCTTATTACGACACATTTTGACCATGTTGCCCAATATGCGGATGCTCATTATCAGGTGGTGGGTCTTAAAGACAGAGATATAAAAGAGCTGTCAAAGGAAATTGAACCCGGAAATGACTGCAAAAATGTGGAAGTGATCGCAAAATATATGGACTATGGCATATTTCCGGTGGCAGAGGATAAGGAATGCCCCAAAGATGCCGTTACCATCTGCCGGCTGCTGGGATTGGATGAAAAAATCATGAAAATTATGGAACAAAATAAAAAATAAGGCATAAAATAGTAAGACTCAAACTTTGATTTCAAAATAAAAAAATGTTGACACATAATGGAAAGAATAGTAGTATGTATTTTAGCTTAAGTCTTTTAATTAATTGAAAATATAATTTAATAGAATAACAATAGAGGTGCAGGCTATGAGGTAGGCGGTAAGTGTTTAGGAAAGGCACTTCCGATATTATCGCTGAATGTGTAGTCTGCCGAAAGGAATGTGGTGTGTCTGCGGCATTTCTTGGGGTTAAAATTCAGAGTTTTAACACTGTCATGTGGACATGGTGAGCTATTGATGTTAATGGTTATTAGCATCAATAGCTTTTTGTATCGTATGGAGTACTATTGAGCATTTTTATGTTCAATAGTACTTTTTACTTTGCATCATGAAATGATGCGCTATTGGGCATGTATCTTATCTGTGCTCCATAGCGTATTTTTAATCGTATAGGAAATTACGTCCTATACGATAAAACCCTCCGGGGGATGCATACGAATGCATAAGGAAGAAAAGCATAATATATAACAGGAGGATGATTATGGAAAATAATAAGGCAATGATTCGATTACGAATGTCCTTACAGGATGCCCATTATGGAGGGAATCTGGTGGACGGTGCCAGAATGCTGGCTCTTTTCGGAGATGTGGCAACGGAGCTGCTTATCAGGCAGGATGGAGATGAAGGCCTGTTTAAAGCTTATGAAGAAGTGGAATTTTTAGCTCCCGTACATGCCGGGGATTTTATTGAAGCGGAGGGGGAAATCATTTATGCAGGCAATACCTCACGGAAAATGAAATTCGAGGCAAGAAAAGTAATTACATCGCGGCCGGATATCAATGATTCCGCCTGTGACAGGTTAGAACAACCTGTTATTGTATGCAGAGCCGTAGGAACCTGTGTGGTACCCAGGGATAGGCAGCGAAAATAAAAGGAGCGGCTTATGGAAAAATTAATTATCACTGCCTGCATCTGCGGTGCCGAGGTAACGAAGGAACAAAATGAAGCCGTTCCCTATACCGTTGCGGAAATAAAGAGGGAGGCAAAATCGGCATATGAAGCCGGGGCCGCTGTTCTGCACCTTCATGTAAGGGAAGATGACGGAAGCCCCACACAAAGGAAAGACAGATTTAAGGTCTGTATGGAGGCCATTAAATCTCTGTGCTCGGATATGATCATACAAGTTTCCACAGGAGGTGCCGCAGGTATGAGCAGGGAGGAAAGATTACAGCCGCTGGCCCTGTATCCGGAAATGGCTACCCTGGATTGCGGAACCTGTAATTTTGGCGGAGACGTTGTTTTTGTAAATACGGAAAATATGATAAGGGAATTTGCGGCAGCCATGAATGCCCGCCAGGTAAGACCGGAATTGGAGGTTTTTGATAAAGGTATGATAGATACGGTAATGCGCCTGCATGCGAAAGGATACATAAAGGCACCTTTGCATTTTAATTTTGTTATGGGAGTAAAAGGGGGTATTTCCGCAGGAGCCAGAGATTTGCTGTTTATGGCGGAAAGCATTCCGAAAGAAGCCACATGGACGGCAGCCGGTATCGGTAAACATGAGTTCCCCATGGCAGCCCTTGCCATCGTCATGGGCGGTCATGTCAGGGTCGGCTTTGAAGATAATGTCTGCCTGCAAAAAGGGCGGCCGGCAAAATCCAACGGAGAGCTGGTGGCAAAGGCTGTCCGATTGGCTAAGGAATTAGGACGTGACATAGCGGATCCTTCTGATGCCAGAAGGATCCTAAATCTGCCGAAACGGGATTGATTCCGGAATATATGTAATATGAATGCTGGAGGTAATAAATTGATAAACAATGATTTGAAAGAAAATAACCGAAAAGGGAACAAATACGGAATACACAGAGTCATATGCCCCAAAGGGGTATTGACCCAGGCAGCGGTCAAAATTGATAATGACATGACTACCTTATATGCAAATGAGATTCTTTGTGATGTGATTTCATTAAATATTGACTCGGCCTCCTTTACCCAATTGGAGGAATCCTGCCATTATGAGGAAGAAAAAATAAAGCAGAGAATATGGGACATTGTAGAGGAAAGAGGGAAAATGCAGAATCCCGTAACGGGGTCCGGAGGCATGTTTATCGGCAGGGTAAGTGCAATTGGAGAGGATTTAAAAGAATGCGGGCTGCAGATAGGAGATAAAATAGCCTCATTGGTATCGCTTTCCATGACACCTTTAAAAATAGAAAAGATACATAAGATACACATGGAAATTGACCGGGTTGATGTTACGGCAAAGGCTGTTTTATTTGAAAGCGCCTTATTTTGCAGGCTGCCGGAGGATATGAGTGAAGCTCTGGCCCTGGCCGCTTTGGATGTGGCAGGCGCACCGGCTCAGACAGCAAGGCTGGTAGGGCCCGGGGATACGGTTTTAATATTGGGAGCTGCCGGTAAATCCGGAATGCTCTGTTCCTACGAAGCAGGCAAGCGGGTCGGTCCCACAGGCCGGGTTGTGGGAGTCGTATATAACGAAGACGAAAGGAAGGAACTGAAGGCTCTTTCCATAGTAAATGAGATCATTATTGCGGATGCCACAAAGCCTGTTGTCTTGACGGAAGAAGCCATAGCCGCCAATAAAGGCCGGGAATATGACGTATCCATATGCTGTGTCAATGTGGAGGCCTGTGAAATGTCGGCCATACTTCCCGTAAAGGATAAAGGCACCGCATACTTCTTTTCCATGACTACCAGCTTTACGAGAGCTGCCCTGGGAGCAGAGGGGGTTGGTAAGGATATTACCATGATAATCGGGAATGGGTATACGAAGGGCCATGCGGAAATTGTTTTGCAGGAATTGCGGGAAAATAAAAAAATAAGAGAAATCTTTGACAGAAAGTATAAATGATATCGAATTATCTTATCCGGCATTTTGAATGTCATTAATAGGAATAGAAAGGAAGACATAAACATGGATTACGGTAAGCTGGGCAAAAGCAGAAGGAACGGCCTGTTTCAGGATGTACCGGAGGAAAAATGGAATGACTGGCACTGGCAGGTTGCTAACCGTCTGGAAACGGTAGAGGCTCTGAATAAATATATAAAGCTGACAAAGGAGGAGCAGGAAGGAATCCGGGATTGTCTAAGAACCCTCAGGATGGCAGTCACGCCCTATTATCTGTCACTGATTGATTTGGAGAACCCACAGGATCCTGTCAGAAAGCAGGCAATACCAACGGGATTGGAGCTGCAGCGCGCGGAGGCCGACTTATGGGATCCCTTGCATGAGGATACGGATTCTCCCGTAAAAGGCTTAACTCACCGGTATCCGGACAGAGTTTTGTTTCTGGTAACGGATATGTGCGCCATGTATTGCAGGCATTGTACCAGAAGAAGATTTGCGGGAAACGAAGACACCTGTATGCCGGGAAAACAGATTGATGCCTGTATTGCTTATATAAGAGAGCATGAAGAAGTCAGG
The DNA here is from genome assembly GCA_946409475.1 of uncultured Lachnospiraceae bacterium. Lineage (GTDB taxonomy): Bacteria > Bacillota > Clostridia > Lachnospirales > Lachnospiraceae > CAMJWQ01. Next base: position 3,299 of record CAMJWQ010000004.1, on the reverse strand, counting down.
GATGTGCTGCTTTCCGGAGGAGATGTTCTGCTCCTTAGTGATGAGCAGCTGGAATATATTATCATCCAATTACGTGCTATTGAGCATGTGGAAATTATCCGTCTGGGCTCCAGAACGCCTGTGGTAATGCCTCAGCGTATCACACCAAAGCTTTGCGGCATGTTGAAAAAATATCATCCTATTTGGTTTAACACCCATTTTAATCATCCAAACGAAATAACGGAGGAAAGTGCCAAAGCATGTGCTATGCTCGCGGAGGCGGGAATTCCTCTGGGTAACCAGTCGGTCTTACTTGCGGGAGTCAATGACTGTGTTCATGTTATGAAAAAGCTGGTGCAGATGCTGGTTAAAATCCGTGTTCGTCCTTATTACATCTATCAATGTGATTTATCCCTTGGATTGGAACACTTCAGGACGCCTGTTTCAAAGGGTATTGAAATTATTGAAGCCTTAAGAGGCCATACTTCCGGCTTTGCCGTACCCACCTTTGTGGTGGATGCCCCGGGAGGCGGCGGTAAAATACCCGTAATGCCTAATTATGTCATTTCCCAGACTCCGGGCAAGGTGATACTCAGGAATTTTGAAGGGGTGATTACTACGTATACGGAACCTGCACATTATGAGAACACCTGCCAATGCGAAGTATGCAGGGGTAAGAAAAAAGAAAACCTGACAGGAGTAGCCAGCCTGGAACAGGGCTATGAAATATCATTGGAGCCCGGTAACCTGACACGGACACACAGAGAGGATGCCTCCCGTGTGCATATAATGGAAATTGGCAATAAAGAGGAATATACCTTCCAATAAGAGCTTATCGTTAATAAAGAGGTGAATGGTAAAGTGGAAAGTAAATTAAACATAAATGAAGAATTGATAAGGGAAGCGAGAAGAAGTGCCGGGAAGACGGCAGATGAAATACAGGATTTTATTGACGGACACACAACGGCTTCCGTCGAGCGTGCCATATGCCGGTTATTGGGCATTGATGGGGTCAATGAGGCAGAGGTACCGCTTCCTAACGTAGTGGTGGAGGAGCTTCAGGATAAAAATGCACTGGCCGCGGGAGCTGCCTATTATATTGGCAATACCATGCTGGAAACAGGATTGGGGCCTCAGGAGATTGCACGGAAGGTAAACGGCAAAGAACTGGAGCTTACCAAGACAGGTAAGCATACACGGAAAGAGATAAAAGAAATTATTTTGGAAACGGCAAAAAGGACAGTGGAATATATTCAAAGCAACAGGAGGCAAAGAGAGGCTTATCTGCAGGAGTACGGAGATAAAGAAGGCGCTTATATCTATGTAATCGTAGCTACGGGGAATATTTATGAAGACATTGTGCAGGCAAAGGCTGCCGCAAAGCAGGGGGCCGATATTATTGCCGTAATCCGGACCACGGGGCAGAGCTTATTGGACTATGTTCCCTATGGAGCAACGACGGAAGGCTTCGGCGGAACCTATGCCACCCAGGAAAATTTCAGACTGATGAGGGCGGCCTTAGATGAAGTGGGCAGGGAAGAAAAGCGCTATATCAGACTGTGCAATTATTGCTCCGGCCTGTGTATGCCTGAAATTGCTGCCATGGGCTCCCTGGAACGGCTGGACGTCATGCTGAATGATGCCCTATACGGTATTTTATTCCGTGACATTAATATGCAGAGAACCTTAATCGACCAGTACTTTTCCCGTGTCATCAATGGCTATGCAGGTGTGATTATCAATACGGGGGAGGATAATTATCTGACTACGGCAGATGCGGTAGAAGAAGCCCATACCGTTTTAGCCTCCCAGTTTTTAAATGAACAGCTTGCTCTGAAAGCCGGCTTGCCTGAAGAACAGATGGGGCTTGGCCACGCCTTTGAAATGTCGCCCGATGTAGAAAACGGCTTTTTATTTGAGCTGGCCCAGGCGCAGATGGCAAGAGAAATATTTCCTAAGGCTCCGTTAAAATATATGCCGCCTACCAAGTTCATGACCGGAAACATATTCAGGGGACAGGTACAGGATGCCCTGTTCAATATGGTGACGACAATGACCCATCAGAAAATCCATCTTCTCGGTATGATGACGGAGGCCATTCATACACCCTTTATGTCGGACAGGGCCATGGCTATTGAAAATGCCGGGTATATTGCAAGAACCATGAAGGATTTTGGCGGGGAAGTGGAATTCAAAAAAGACGGAATCATTCAGAAAAGAGCCGGTGAAGTCCTGAAAAAGGCGGCCGTGCTTTTAAAGGAAATTGAGGGACAGGGTTTGTTCGCTACTTTGGAAAAGGGAACCTTTGCCGGTATCAAACGTCCAAAGGACGGAGGAAAGGGCCTGGATGGGGTTGTGGTTAAGGATACGTCATACTTCAATCCCTTTGTGGATTTGATGAAGGGAGAAGGTAACGTATGAGCTCAGGTTTATATAATATGCGGCAGTCGGACTTTGATAAAACCTTAGATTTAAGAAAGCTCCGTCCTTATGGAGATACCATGAATGACGGTAAGGTACAGATAAGCTTTACGCTTCCGGTCAGGGATGACGAACGGGGGGAAGAAGCCGCCAGGCAGCTGGCAAAATCAATGGGTATACAGGATGTGAATATCTCATTTCATCAGGCACTGGATAAAGAGTATACCATGTACATTCTTTACGGCGGCTGTATGCATACGGTGGATTATACCAATATCCATGTACAAAGGGTGGAAGAAGCCGTTATGACTATGGAAGAGGTCAATGATTATATCCGGGAAAATATCAGACGCAAGATTGTGGTATTGGGTGCCTCAACAGGCTCAGACGCCCATACGGTGGGAATTGATGCCATTATGAACCGCAAAGGCTTTGCAGGACATTATGGCCTTGAGCGGTATGAAATGATAGAAGCTTATAATATGGGAAGCCAGGTACCCAATGAGGTCTTTGTGGAAAAAGCAAAAGAGCTGCATGCCGATGTGCTGCTAGTCTCCCAGACGGTTACACAAAAGGACATCCATATCCGGAACCTGACAGAGCTAATCGAGCTGTTGGAAGCGGAAAATATGCGCCATAAGCTGGTCGTGGCCTGCGGAGGTGCCCGAATCACCCATGAACTGGCAAAAGAACTGGGATACGATGCCGGCTTTGGAGCCGGTAAATTTGCAGAGGATGTAGCCTCTTTTGCGGTGGCGGAAATGGTAAAGAGGAAGCTGCATTCACAATAGAGATACAGCTTTCTTATTTCACAGGAAATGGCGTCCTATGAAATAAAACCCTCCGGGGGATGCACACGAATGCATAAGGAAGGTGTCACTGCGTGACTGCATTCGGCG
>CAMJWQ010000003.1 GCA_946409475.1 uncultured Lachnospiraceae bacterium | reverse complement strand
AAGTTACACTGCCAGAAGTAAAATACACTTCTGACAGCACTCGAAAACAAGTTTCCTCGTTAACTTATCGGGTGAAATCAAATGCTCCCTCTGGTCGCGCTTGATTTCCTTCCGATAAGTTACAATATACACAGGTATAAATATCTTGTCAAGTAATGGAAAGGAAATAGGAATAACTTTTCAAGCACGATAATATAATATGGTAGGAGGGGAGTGTATAATGGGAAGAGTACCAGAAAAAAACAGTATTGTAACGATAATGATACAGGCACTTTTATTATCCTATATTATTACGGGTGCCATGCTGCTGCTATTAACCATGTTATTATATAAACTGCAGTTAAGCGAACCTATAGTAGCTATTGGGATTGTTGCTATTTATATCATATGTAGTTTTTTGGGAGGATTTTTTTCGGGCAAAAAAATAAAAGACAGGAAATTTATCTGGGGCTTATTGTTGGGGGCATTATACTTTTTGATATTAACGGTGATATCCTTAATCGTAAATAGAAGTCTGCAGGAAAGTGTATCTAACTTTTTTACTACCTTATTGATCTGCATAGGCAGTGGAATGTTAGGCGGGATGCTTAGTTAAAAAATACTTTTCATTGCCGGCGGACTGTGCTATAATAAGAACACGCGTAAATGTAAGGAGGAAGTTTTATGAAACATATTAAAACACTGCATACAAGAGATTTGAAGGAAAGCATGAAAAAAGGCGGCTGCGGGGAATGTCAGACATCATGCCAGTCAGCATGTAAAACATCTTGTACCGTCGGCAATCAAAGCTGTGAAAATAAGAAATAAATAAAAGCATACATATATATATGTAATAAGCAGCGACTTAAGTCGCTGCTTATTACACGAATGAGAAAAATTACGTATATTTTATACCGGAAAGGGGATATCAAGTGATACACCAATATAGGAACAATGGTTATAATATTGTTTTGGACGTAAATAGCGGTGCCGTACATATAGTTGATAATATGGTATATGATTTATTAGAAGAATGGGAAAAGGAAGAGAAGGACAAGCAGGCGTTTCTTTCGGATAAGGACTGTTTTTTAGATAAGTTTAAACGTAAATATACTCAACAATATACGGATATGGAAATAAAGGAGGCTTATAATGAAGTAAAAAAACTGATGGAAGAAGAAATCCTTTATTCTGAAGATGAATATGAAGATTATATTAAGCAATTTAAGAACCGTGAAACGGTAGTGAAAGCTTTATGTCTTCATATTGCCCATGACTGCAATCTGGCCTGCCGCTATTGTTTCGCAGAAGAGGGCGAATACCACGGACACAGAGAGCTTATGAGCTATGAGGTGGGGAAAAAGGCTTTGGATTTCCTGATCCGGAATTCGGCTAATCGAAGGAACTTGGAAGTGGATTTTTTTGGCGGGGAGCCTTTGATGAACTGGCAGGTTGTAAAGGATTTAGTGGCTTACGGAAGACAAATGGAAAAAATGCATAATAAAAAATTCCGCTTTACCTTAACTACTAACGGAGTTCTGTTAAATGATGAAATGATGGATTTTATCAATAAGGAAATGAGCAATGTAGTATTAAGTGTTGACGGAAGAAAGTCAGTTCATGATCATATGCGTCCTTTTCGAAGCGGAAAGGGAAGCTATGATTTGATTATTCCTAAGTTTCAAAAGCTGGCCGATGAAAGAGATCAGACAAATTATTATGTAAGAGGAACCTTTACTCATAATAATCTGGATTTTACGAATGATGTCATGCATTTGTCTGAATTAGGCTTTCAACAAATTTCGGTGGAGCCTGTTGTGGCGGCAGAGGAAGAGCCTTATGCAATAAAAGAAGAAGATTTGCCTCTTTTATTTAAGCAGTATGATGAATTGGCTAAAAAAATAATTGCAAAAAATAAAGAAGGAAAAGGTTTTAATTTTTTTCATTTTATGATAGATTTAAGTGGTGGTCCCTGTGTAGCTAAAAGACTGTCGGGATGTGGTTCCGGTACCGAATATTTAGCCGTAACGCCCTGGGGGGATTTGTATCCCTGCCATCAATTCGTGGGAGACGAAGAGTTTTTAATGGGAAATGTTTTTAATGGCATTGTCAGAGAAGATATTAGAGAGCAATTTAAAAAATGCAATGTATATGAAAAACCAAAATGCAAGGACTGTTTTGCAAAATTCTACTGCAGCGGGGGCTGTCTGGCAAATTCCTATCATTTTCATGGAAGCATACTGGATTGCTATGACAGGGGTTGTGAATTGCAGCGTAAAAGAGTAGAATGTGCAATTATGATAAAGGCGGCTTTAGCCGAGTAGGAAAGGGTGTATATAGCTATGAAAAAAAGCAGAGGAATCATACTGCTGTTAATAATGATTTTGCTAATTGCAGGAGTCGGGTACACAGCGGTATATGGAATTGGGAAAGAACAATCGGGAGCAGCCAAGCATATAAAACTGGGCTTGGATTTGGCCGGCGGGGTCAGTATCACGTATAAGGTACTGGATGATAATCCCTCCTCCGAGGATATGAGTGATACCGTTTATAAGCTGCAGAAGCGTGTGGAGAATTATAGTACGGAGGCGCAGGTATATCAGGAGGGCGGTGACCGTATCAATATTGAAATACCGGGGGTTTCCGATGCAAACAGCATTTTGGAAGAGCTGGGCAAGCCGGGTTCTTTATATTTTATTGCGGAAGAGAATGCCGATGGTGAAAAAAACTTTGCATATGACGCTGCATCATGGAATTATGTATTGACAAAATCCATTGCCCAATTAATAGAAGAAGATCAGGTTATTTTATACGGAACAGATGTGAAATCCGCCCAGGCGGGAACCATAAATGATGATATGGAGACCTCTTATGTAGTGGAATTGAATATGACGGACGAGGGAGCAGAGAAATTTGCCGATGCCACAACAACTGCTGCAGAAAACAATGGGAAAATTGCTATTGTTTACGACGGAGCCATTGTAAGTGCACCGAGCGTAGAGAATCCCATAACCGGCGGACAGGCTTATATTACGAATTTAACCTCTTATGATTATGCGAATAATCTGGCCTCGACCATCCGTATAGGCGGATTAAAACTGGAATTGGAAGAATTGAGGTCCAATGTGGTAGGAGCACAGCTGGGAGAAGAGGCTATCAGTACCAGTTTAAAAGCCGGTATCATTGGTGTTATCCTTATTCTTATCTTTATGTGTGCATATTATTTAATACCCGGGTTAGCCGCTTCCATTGCCCTGATACTTTATGTTTTATTTACCATGGTATTATTAAATGGATTTAATATTACCCTGACCCTTCCGGGTATTGCAGGTATTATACTTTCCATAGGAATGGCGGTTGATGCTAATGTTATCATATTTGCGAGAATCCGGGAGGAGCTGGCTACGGGAAAAACAGTCCGTTCTGCCATTAAAATCGGTTTTCAGAAAGCCTTATCTGCTATTGTTGACGGTAATATTACTACCTTAATTGCCGCAGTTGTTTTGGGATTAAAAGGTTCGGGCAGTGTGAAGGGCTTTGCCCAGACCTTAGCTCTTGGTATTGTGCTGTCTATGTTTACCGCTCTTGTGATAACCAGGTTATTGTTAAATGCTTTATACGCTGTCGGATTACAGAATGTAAAATTATATGGTATCCAAAAAGAAAGAAAAACCATTAATTTCTTAAGCAGGAAAAATTTCTTTTTTATCGGCTCCCTTGCCGTGATTTTAATAGGATTTGTATTTTTGGGGGTTAATAAAAGCAATACGGGAAGCATTTTAAATTACAGTCTGGAATTTGTAGGCGGAACTTCCACTAATGTTACCTTTAATGAAGAAATGTCCATACAGGATATTGACACCTTAGTAAAGCCGGTAGTACAGGAAGTAACAAAAGACGGAGCTATTCAGACCCAGAAAGTGAATGGTACCAATCAGGTCATCATTAAAACAAGGGAATTAACACTGGATGAAAGAGAAGCCTTAAATGAAGCTCTTGTTACTAACTTTGACGTGGACGAAGCCTTGATCACGGCGGAAAGCATCAGTTCTACCATTAGTTCGGAAATGAAGACGGATGCGGTGATTGCCGTTGTCATTGCTGCCATTTGTATGCTGATATATATATGGTTTCGTTTTAAGGATATCCGCTTCGGTGCCAGTGCGGTGATTGCTTTATTGCATGATGTTTTGATCGTATTCGCTTTTTATGCCATTGCACGTATTTCTGTCGGCAGTACCTTTATCGCCTGTATGCTTACGATTGTAGGGTATTCCATAAATGCTACGATCGTAATCTTTGACAGGATACGGGAAAATATGAATGCCATGAAGAGAAATGATGACTTGAAGGATATGGTAAATGTCAGTGTTACCCAAACATTATCAAGAAGTATCAATACCTCCCTGACAACATTTTTGTCCATAGCCGTTTTATATGTGCTTGGAGTTACGCAAATTAAAGAATTTGCCTTACCCTTGATCGTCGGTATTATATGCGGGACTTATTCTTCCGTATGCATAACAGGTGCGCTATGGTATACGATGAAGACAAAAATAAAAAAGGTAAAAACGGTCTGAATAATCGGATGGCAATGAATACACCCGTTTTAAAGCTTTGCTCCAAACCTGTACTTTTATAGCTTTTTAAAAGTACAGGTTTTTTAACAGGCGGATAAAAGGAAAGGAGTACATTTTGGAAAGATGGGTAATGTCGGGGAAAAGGGCAGATTTCCCTAAAATAGCAAAAGATTTTAATATCAGTCTGATTATGGCCCGTTTATTAAGAAATAAAGATCTGACGGAATATGATCAAATGGAAAAGTATCTGCATCCCACATTGCAGAATTTACATAATCCCAGGTTAATGAAGGATATGGAGAAGGGGGTCTTTCTGCTGCGGGATAAAATAAAATTACAGGAAAAAATAAGGGTCATCGGGGATTACGACATTGACGGCATTATAGGTACTTACCTGTTGGTATCGGCATTGGAACGGTGTGGGGCCAATGTGGATTTTGATATTCCGGATCGTGTAAAAGACGGATACGGTATTAATAATAATCTGATAAGCAGAGCAGCAGAAGACGGTATAAGTACTATTATTACCTGTGACAACGGAATTGCGGCTTTGGAGGCCGTGGACTTTGCGAAACAAAAGGGCCTAACCGTTATCATTACCGATCATCACGAAATACCCTATGAAGAAAATGCTGGTGAAAAAATATATCTGCAAACCGGAGCAGACGCAGTGATTAATCCCAAACAGGAAGAGTGCCGATATCCTTTTAAGGGGATATGCGGAGCTGTGGTTGCCTATAAGCTGGTAGAAGTTTTGTATGAAGAGTTTTCTGTTCCCAAATCAGAATGCTGCCAATGGCTGCCTTTTGCAGCTTTTGCCACAATCGGTGATGTGATGGATTTAATGGATGAAAACCGTACAATTGTGAAATATGGCTTACAGCAGATAAAACAAACGGAGCATGTGGGATTGCAATCTCTCATTACCGTAAACCAAATAGAATTGGCCAAAATAAATACGTATCATGTGGGATTTGTTCTGGGGCCGTGTATGAACGCCGCCGGCAGATTGGATACCGCCAAACGGGCAATTTCCCTTTTAAGGGAAAGGGACAGAGTATTGGCGGAAACCTATGCGGGAGATTTAAAGGCTTTAAATGACAGCAGAAAAGCATTGACTCTTAAGGAATTGGAAGCAGCCGTTGCGCAAATAGAAGAAAAGGAACTGGCAAAAGATAAGATTATTGTTGTTTATCTGCCGGAATGCCATGAGAGTATAGCAGGAATTATAGCCGGAAGAATCAAAGAATCCTACCATAAGCCGGTATATGTGCTAACAAAATCAGAAGAGGGTATAAAGGGCTCCGGCAGATCCATAGAAACATATTCTATGTATGAGGAATTACATAAATGCAAAGATTTACTGACAAAATTCGGTGGACATAAAATGGCTGCAGGACTTAGCCTTACGGAAGAAAGATTAGAGGAATTCCGAAAAAGAATTAATGATAATTGTACGCTGACAGAGGAAGATTTCCTAAAAAAAATATATATTGACATGCGGCTGCCTGTTTCCTATGTAACAGAATCCTTAATAAGGGAACTGGCACTCTTAGAGCCCTTTGGAAAAGGAAATGAAAGACCTTTGTTTGGAGATAAAAATTTACAGGTTGTAAATGCCAAAATATTGGGCGCCAATAAAAATGTACTGCGGCTGGTCCTTAAAGATGAAAATGGCTGCCGAATTAACGGAATTTATTTTGGCAATACGGAAGCTTTTCAAAGCTATATAAAGGAAAAATTCGGTGAAGATGAGTGGAAGAAAATGTATCTTGGCAGAAAGAATGAAATCCGCCTTGACCTTACCTATTTTCCGGAAGTAAATGCCTATAACGGTCATAATACGATACAAATACACATATACAATTATCAATGATAACGGACATTGCTTTTAGATTATTCTACTCCGGATAATAACATAAAATAATCCAAGGAATAAACCTTGGATTATTTTTGTGAGGGGGGGAGATAGTGTTACATCAACTATCTTTGTCTATCATACCGAATAATTATGTTCAAATTGTGTATAGATTATAAAAAAAGAAGAAATTTATTTAATAAATCCTAAAGAAAATATAACTATATCTAAACTTTTTGTTTGTTTATAGGAAAGCCTTGTACCATAAAGTGTTAAAGCCTCTTATTTCCTATAAATGAGCCCTCCGGAGAGAGGATGCCTGCGAATGCATGCGGAATTGAAATATAAAGGTACTTGTGCTATTCTATAATAAATTTGATAAACATTGATAATGAAAGAAAGAGGCGGAAAAATGGTTTCACTGTTATCGTTGATTCATAAATTTCCATATAGCTGTATAAAGGGGAATCCGGATACGGAAGTTACCGGGGTGGTATTTGATTCCAGAAAAGTGGAGAGGGATTGTTTGTTTATTTGTATAAAGGGAGCGGCTGCTGACGGCCACAGCTTTGCGGCAGCTGCCGTTAAAAGCGGGGCAAAGGTAATTATAACGGAAAAAGATCTGGATATAGCAGATGAGGTGACCGTTATTAAGGTAGAAAATACCAGATATGCCCTGGCATTGATTTCTGCCGCTTATTTTAATTATCCTTCGGAAAGGTTAAAGGTTATTGGTATTACCGGAACGAAAGGGAAAACAACCACCACCTATATGATCAAATCGATTTTGGAGAATGCAGGTCATAAGGTGGGCCTTATCGGGACTATTGAGGTTATGATAGGAGATCAAACTGTTAAGGCGGGTAATACCACACCGGAATCCTATTATTTGCAAAAATATTTATCAGAGATGGTAAATGCAGGCTGCGATACGGTTGTAATGGAAGTATCTTCTCAGGGTTTAATGCTGTGCAGAACAGCGGGCATTTTGTTTGACATCGGCATATTTACAAATATTGAGCCGGATCATATCGGCCCTAATGAGCATGCTGATTTTGATGAATACTTGGCCTGCAAGAGACTGCTGTTTCAGCAATGCCGGCTGGGAATTATCAATAGGGATGATAGGCATTGGGAGGATATTATACGTAATCACACCTGTGATATCATAACCTATGGTTTTTCTGAGGGGGCGGATTTAAAAGCAGAAAACATGGAGCTGATAGCAGAGAGAGGCAGTCTCTCTGTGAAATTCCAGGTGAAGGGTATTGAAAATATGGCTGTAGAAGTGGATATACCCGGTAAATTCAGTGTTTATAATTCGTTGGCGGCTATTGCCGTATGCCATCATTTTAAGATAGCGGAAGAAAACGTGAAGGAAGCGCTTAAAGATGCAAAGGTGAAAGGCCGTATTGAATTAATTGACGTACCACAGGAATATACCTTAATGATAGATTATGCCCATAATGCTATGAGTCTCAAGAGCCTCTTAAGTACATTAAAAGAATATCATCCTGAAAGACTTATCTGTTTATTTGGCTGCGGAGGAAACCGGTCTAAACTCAGAAGATACGAAATGGGTGAAGTGGCGGGCAGCCTTGCCGACTTAACCGTTATTACTTCCGATAATCCCAGATTTGAGAATCCTCAGGATATTATCAATGATATCAAAACCGGAATTAAAAGGACAGCGGGAAAATATATCGAAATTTGTGACCGAAGGGAAGCCATACGTTATGTGATGGAGCATGGACAAAAAGGAGATATTATCGTACTGGCCGGGAAGGGACACGAAGATTACCAGGAAATTGAAGGTGTCAAATACCCTATGGATGAAAGGGATATCATAAAGGATATCTTAAACAGTAGAGTCTGAAGGAGAAAGAATGCAGGAACGGTATGCCAGTATTATTATAGATATTTCTCATGAAAAATTGGATAGGACTTTTCAGTATCGGATACCCGAAGCACTGATTCCTGATGTCAGTTTAGGATGTATTGTGGAAATACCTTTTGGCAAGGGCAATAGAATCAGGAGGGGATATGTCGTAGACATATCCGCATACACATCCTACGATAAAAATAAAATAAAAGAGATAGACAGGGTCGTTAGAAAGGAAAGGACAAGAACCAGTGAAGCCATATGGATGGAATTGGCGGCCTGGATGAAGGAAAATTACGGTTCCACTATGATACAGGCACTTAAGGTGGTGCTTCCCTTTCATAAAAATATAACGAAGAAGCATGAGAAAAGAATCCGGCTGTTGTTAACAAAGGGGGAAATCAATGAGAGGTTAGCTGAATTTGCTGCAAAAAAGCAAAGGGCGAGAGAACGGTTATGCAGACTATTGATAGAGGAAGACGGTATCGCCTGCCAGGATGCCATAAAAAATCATAAAATAACAGCCCAAACCATTCAGTATTTTTTGCAGCAGGGTATCATAGAAATAGGAGAAAAACAAATTTACCGCAATCCGCCTATGGAAGCAGAAGGGGCAGTAAAGTCATTTTCTCTTAATGCCCGTCAAAAGGAAGCCGTTCAGATCATTACCGGTAACTATAATCGGAATATCCAAAAAGTTTATTTATTGCATGGGGTCACCGGAAGCGGTAAAACCGAAGTATATCTGGAGGTTATCGCTCATGTGATAAAGGGCGGCAGGCAGGCGATTGTTCTGCTGCCTGAAATTGCCTTGACCTATCAGACGGTGAATCGTTTTTATCACCGGTTCGGTAACCGTGTTTCCGTTGTGCATTCCAGAATGTCCCAGGGAGAAAAGTATGACCAGTTTGAACGTGCCAAAAAAGGAGAGATTGACATTGTTATAGGGCCCAGATCGGCATTGTTTACTCCTTTTCCCAACATTGGCATCATTATTATGGACGAAGAGCATGAGGCAAGCTTTAAAAGTGAACAAATGCCTAAATACCATGCGCGGGATGTTGCCATTAAGCTGGCAGAGCTTAATAACGCCAGTGTTATCTTAGGCTCCGCAACTCCGTCAATCAATTCCTATTATCTGGCTGTCAATCAGGAATACCAATTATTAACTCTTCCGAACAGAGCGGCAGACAATCCGCTTCCGCATGTGACGGTAGTGGATATGAGAGAAGAATTAAAAAAAGGAAATCGGTCTATTTTCAGTGACGATTTACGGACAAAAATAATAGACAGGCTGCATAAAAAAGAACAAATTATGCTGTTTTTGAACCGAAGGGGATATGCGGGGTTCATCTCCTGCAGGAGCTGTGGTTTTGTAATGAAATGTCCCCATTGTGATGTATCTTTATGTATTCATAATGACGGGAAATTGGTATGTCACTATTGCGGCTATGAAACCAGTACCGTTACCCATTGTCCCAGCTGTCATTCGAAAGCCATATCCGGCTTTAAAGCCGGAACCCAGCAGGTGGAGGAGCTAATGAAGAAGGAATTTCCCGAAGCCGGGATTCTTCGTATGGATATGGATTCCACGAAAGGGAAACACGGCTATGCCAATATATTATCTTCCTTTTCGAAGGGAGAAGCGGATATTTTAATCGGTACGCAGATGATAGTAAAAGGGCATGATTTTCCGCGGGTGACCTTGGTGGGGATTATAGCGGCAGACTTATCCCTATATGCCAACGACTACCGGGCCTGTGAAAGGACCTTTCAGCTTCTTACCCAGGCAGCAGGAAGAGCGGGCAGAGACAAATTGCCGGGAGAGGTTATTATTCAGACCTACAGTCCTGACAATTATAGCATACAAGCGGCAGCAAGGCAGGATTATGCCAGCTTTTATGAACAGGAGATTAAGTTTCGTTCGGTGGCCGGATATCCTCCTGTCGCACATTTGCTTTGCATTCTTTTTACATCAAAAGAGGAGGAAAAGGCAGCCGTTAAAAGTCTGGAATTTGTTAATATCATTAAAAGCAGGGAAATAAAAAATTTATATGTCATTGGGCCCTGTGATGCTTATATTACCAAAGTAAAAGATGTCTTTCGCAAAGTAATATATGTAAAACATACGGATAACCAAAGGTTAGTACAAATTAAGGATTACTTGGAATCATACATGGATCAGGCGTCAATTTCTCAATCTGTTTATATACAATTTGATTTTGACCCCATTACCATGATATAAAAAGAATAGTAAATCAGGAGGATGCATATGGCAATTCGAAATATTAGAGTAGCAGGAGACGAGGTACTAAGAAAACAATGTAAAGAAGTGAAAGACATGACGGGGAGGACAAAGGGATTAATAAAGGATATGTTTGATACTATGTATGAAGCAAACGGAGTTGGCCTTGCGGCACCGCAGGTTGGTGTCCTAAAGCAGATAGTGGTGATTGACTGCAATGATGAACCGTATGTGCTTATTAATCCCAGAATTCTGGAGACACAGGGAGAACAGACCGGTGATGAGGCGTGCTTAAGTGTTCCCGGCAAGGTAGGCATAGTGACCAGACCGGATTATGTAAAAGTGCAGGCATTTAATGAAAAAATGGAGCCTTATGAATTGGAAGGCACAGGACTTCTTGCCAGAGCCATATGTCATGAATGTGATCATTTATTCGGCAGGCTGTATATAGATATGATCGAAGGAGAACTTCGGGATGTGACTGCTAATACGGAGGAGGAGTGAGCATGAAAGTCGTTTTTATGGGAACGCCCCAGTTTGCGGTTCCGGTATTAGAGGAAATCATAAAAGCAGGACATGAGGTCCTGGCGGTATTTACCCAGCCGGATAAGCCCAAGGGCAGGGGAAAAACAGTCAGCATTTCTGCTGTGAGGGAATATGCCTTAGCGCATAAGCTGCCCGTCCACCAACCTGTGAAAATAAAGGATGAACAAACCGTAACCCTGTTAAGGCAATATGAAGCCGACATTTTTGTAGTGGCAGCCTTTGGACAAATCTTATCAAAAGAAATCTTATCCATACCCACTTATGGCTGCATTAATGTGCATGCCTCCTTACTGCCGAAATACAGAGGGGCTGCTCCTGTCCAATGGGCGATTCTTAAGGGAGAAGAGGAGTCGGGTGTTACGATCATGCAAATGGATGAAGGGGTGGATACGGGTGACATGATTTTAAAACAGGCTGTTCCCATTGAGAAAGAAGAAACGGGACGAACATTAACGGATAAATTAAGTATCCTCGGAGCCAGGCTTTGCGTGGAAGCTATGAGCTTAATAGAAAAAGATCAAGTGATTAGAGAAAAACAGGATAATGAAAAATCCAGCTATGCTAAAATGCTGACCAAAACAATGGGCAGGGTGGAGTGGACGAAAAAAGCAGTTGAAATCGAAAGACTGATCAGAGCACTTAATCCCTGGCCCAGTGCATATTCTTACTTTAAGGGGAAAACAATAAAGCTATGGCAGGCAGAAGCAGTAACGGATACCGTAAACGGTGCCATAGGGGAAATCGTAAAAATAGAAAAAGATTCCATACTCGTACAAACAGGCGAAGGTGCATTGGCCTTAAAGGAAATACAGCTGGAAGGGAAAAAAAGAATGGCGGCAGATGCCTTTCTACGGGGCACCAATATGCAGGCCGGAGAAAAATTTGAGTAATATGTCATTATCGTTTATTATCAGAAGAACAGTAAAAAGGAGGTTTTGGTATGTATGGTTATTATCCGATGTTTTATGACCCCACATATATTTTAGTACTGATAGGAATTGTCATTACCTTACTGGCTTCTTCCAGAGTGAAGTCCACATATGGGAAATATGCCAAAGTACGCAGCAGATCAGGCTTAACGGGAGCCGATGCGGCTCAAAGAATTTTACGTGCTTCGGGAATTTATGATGTGCGTATAGAAAGAGTTGCCGGACAGTTGACAGACCATTACGATCCCAGAAGGAGGGTATTAAGCTTATCGGAACCGGTATATGGGGGCAGTAATATAGCAGCTATTGGTGTTGCCGCACATGAATGTGGTCATGCCATACAGGATCAAAAAGAATATGTCCCTTTAAAATTAAGGGGAATCTTAGTGCCTGTGGCTAATTTCGGCTCCACCCTTGCCTGGCCGATGATTATTCTGGGAATTATCGTAGGCGGTTTGGAAAGCTTAATTACAATTGGAATTTTTTTGTTTTCCTTTGCCGTACTATTTCAGATCGTTACGCTGCCGGTTGAATTTAATGCTTCAAAGAGAGCCGTATTAATGCTTTCACAAACGGGAATATTATATGAGGAAGAGCTAAATAAGACAAAGAAAGTGCTGAATGCTGCGGCACTTACCTATGTAGCCGGGGCGGCTACCGCCATATTACAGCTTTTAAGACTGCTCCTTTTGTTTGGAGGAAGAAATCGTGACTAAAGGCGTTAATACCAGAGAAATTATATTGGCAATTTTAATGGAAACGACATCACAGAGGGAATACAGTCATGCTGTCATAGGCAATACGCTGGAGAAGTATCAGTTTTTGGAGAAAAAGGAAAGAGCCTTTATTAATAAAACAAGTGAAGGTACCATGGAATATTTACTGCTGCTGGATTATATCATAAGTCAATATGCTGCGGTACCGGTATCGAAAATGAAACCGGTGATACGGAATATTTTACGTTTCAGTGTTTATCAATTAAAATTTATGGACCATGTTCCGGCCAGAGCCGTATGCAATGAGGCCGTAAAATTAACACAAAAAAAGGGATTTCATAATTTAAAGAATTTTGTGAATGGTGTTTTAAGGAATATTGCCAGAAACCTGGATACCATCATCTATCCTGATGAAGAAATAGATGAGATCCGGTATCTTTCCATTATGTATTCCGTTCCCGAATGGATTGTGATCAAATGGTTAAAAGCCTATTCCTATATGACGGTGAAGGCCGTACTGGAAAGCTTTCTTAATAGGAAGGGGACAAGCATACGTGTCAACACCGGTAAGATTGCTCCGGATAAATTAGCGGAGCTTTTTGACAGGGAGCAGATAAGGTGGGAACAGGGAAAATATCTTCCATATGCCATGAAAATAACCGGCTATGATTATTTGAAAAAGATGGAAGCTTTTCAAAAGGGATATTTTTATGTACAGGACAGCAGCAGTATGCTGGCTGCGGAGATTGCATCTCCGCAAAAAGGGAATATCTGCATTGATGTTTGCGCATCTCCCGGAGGGAAAAGCATCCATCTGGCCCAATTGCTGGAAAATACGGGGTTAGTGGTCGCCAGGGATATTTCAGAGAAGAAAACAGATACCATAAAAGAAAATGTAAGGAGAATGGATGCCGCAAATATCCGTGTCGAAGTGCAGGATGCCACGGTATTGGTTAGGGAAAGCGTGGAAAAGGCAGATATTGTGATCGCGGATCTGCCTTGCTCGGGGCTTGGTGTCATTGGTAAAAAAACGGATATTAAATACCGTCTGAATCCTCAAAAAATTAAGGAATTGATAAAAATACAAAGAGAAATTTTAAGCATCGTACATAAGTATGTAAAAAAGGGAGGGACCTTAATTTATAGTACCTGTACCATATGTGAAGAGGAGAATCTGGAAAATGTCAAATGGTTTTTAGAAAACTTTCCATTTATACTGGAAACCATAGATCCCTATATCAGTGAGGATTTAAGGAGTGAAACAACCAAAGAAGGCTATATACAATTACTACCGGGCATACATGATACGGATGGATTTTTTATAGCACGCTTAAAAAGGTTAGATTAGGATAAAAAATGAATAAAATAGATATTAAATCATTATCACCTGAAGAATTGACGGAAAAGATGCTACAAATAAATGAAAAACCCTTTCGTGCCAAACAATTATTTGAATGGCTTCATGTAAAAAATGTTACTTCATTTCAGGAAATGAGAAATTTACCCAAAGATTTTATGGAAAAATGTGAAGAAATATTTTATATACAAACAGTAACATGTCTTAAGGAACGGGTTTCTAAACTGGATGGTACCAGAAAATATGCATTTTCTTTATTTGACGGTAATATCATAGAAAGTGTATGGATGAAATATCATCATGGAAATTCCATATGCATTTCCTCCCAGGCCGGCTGCAGGATGGGCTGCCGGTTCTGTGCATCAACCATTGGGGGTCTTAAGAGAAATCTATTGCCCTCTGAGATGCTGGAACAAATATACGCCATAAAACGTATGACAAAAGAAAAAGTCTCTAATGTTGTAGTAATGGGAACAGGAGAGCCTCTTGATAATTATGACAATCTTATAAAATTTATCAGGCTGCTGACAAACGAAAAGGGGCTGCATATCGGCCAGAGAAGCATTACCGTATCTACCTGCGGCATCGTACCTGCCATCTATAAGCTGGCCGGGGAACATCTGCAGATTACCCTTGCCCTTTCCTTACATGCGGCTACGGATGAAAAAAGACAGGAGCTGATGCCTGTTGCCAGGCAATATAAGCTGTCTGAAGTCATGGAAGCCTGCCAATATTATTTCCTTAAAACAGGGCGTAGAATCACATTCGAGTATAGCCTGGTCAGAGGTGTCAATGATTCGATGCCGGATGCAGACAATCTGGCGTCTTTAATAAAGGAGTGCAATTGTCTTGTTAATCTGATACCTGTAAATCCCATTGAGGAAAGAAACTATAAAGAATCTTTAAGAGAGGATATTTTGAAATTTAAAAATAAACTTGAAAAAAACAGAATTAATGTTACTATAAGAAGAGAAATGGGAAGAGATATAGAAGGCGCATGTGGTCAATTACGCAGACGGTTAACGTCTGAGGAGAAGGAAGGATAGCAGATGTTAAGGACATGTTCATTAACGGACATCGGTAAAAAGCGAACAGTGAATCAGGATTATGTTTTTACCAGTGTAGCGCAGATAGGAAAGCTGTCTAATCTGTTTGTAGTAGCTGACGGCATGGGAGGACATAATGCCGGGGATATAGCTTCAAAATATACGGTGGAAAAATTGATAGCGGCCATTGAAGAGACAAAAGAGACAAATATCGGAAAAATCTTAGAGACGGGGATAAAACAGGCTAATGCGAAGCTAAGGAAAAAAGCTTCTCAATCGGAAATATTACATGGAATGGGAACTACCTTAGTAGCGGCATCCATTTCCGATAATATCCTGTATGTCGGGAATGTGGGAGACAGCCGGCTATATGTGATTGGCAGGGAAATCAGGCAAATTACAAGGGATCATTCTTTAGTGGAAGAAATGGTACGTTTGGGAGAAATAAACAAAGAACAGGCTAAGGGGCATCCGGACAAGAATATTATAACAAGAGCAATCGGAGCCGGAGATGAAGTAAAGGTGGATGTTTTTGAATATGACATGAAAAAGGATGATACGGTATTAATGTGTTCGGATGGCCTATCCAATATGATAGATGATGATGAAATATTTATTATCATGAATAAAAAAGATAGCATTAAGGATAAGGCAAAAAATCTTATCGATCTGGCAAATAAAAACGGCGGTAAAGATAATATTGCAGTAATCATTATCAAGCCGATATTGGATGAGGTGAATGTATGTTAAAGCAATCAATGATAATTGGGGAACGCTATGAAATTATGGAGCAAATCGGTACAGGCGGGATGTCTGATGTATATAAGGCTTTGGACCACAAGCTGAACCGATATGTGGCTATCAAGGTTTTAAAGCAGGAATACAGTGAAAATGATAACTTTGTAAACAAATTCAGAATTGAAGCCCAGGCAGCTGCCGGATTGGCACATCCGAATATTGTAAATGTATATGATGTGGGAGAAGAAGGCGGAATTCATTATTTTGTTATGGAGCTTGTTGAGGGCATAACCTTAAAAAAGTATATTGAAAAAAAAGCCAGATTATCGGTAAAAGAAGCAATCAGTATAGCGATTCAGGTTTCCATGGGATTAGAGGCGGCCCATTATAAACATATTATTCATAGGGATGTAAAACCACAAAATATTATTATTTCAAGGGATGGTAAGGTAAAAGTTACTGATTTCGGAATTGCCAGGGCGGCATCCTCCAATACCATTACCTCCAATGCCATGGGATCTGTTCATTATACCTCACCGGAGCAGGCCAGAGGCGGATACAGTGATGAAAAAAGTGATATTTATTCCTTGGGAATTACTATGTATGAGATGGTCACAGGACGTGTGCCTTTTGACGGTGAAACAACTGTGGCGGTAGCTATTAAACATATTCAGGAAGAATTTCCTTCCGCAAGAGAATTTTTGCCGGAAATCCCCATTAGTTTAGAACAGATTATCTTTAAATGTACGCAAAAAAATCCGGATTTGCGATATGGTTCCATGAGCGAATTAATTCAGGATTTAAAGAAATCCTTGATTGCTCCGGATGATAACTTTGTAAAGATATTACCCATACCCGGAAGCGAAGAAACGAAAACCATTACGGAGGATGATGTAAGGCAGATAAAAAGACAAACGGGGAAATTGGAATATATCGATCCGAAAACCGGAAAGAATAACAGCTATTTTCTGCAGGATGAGGAAGATGAGGAAGATGAGGACGAAGAAGATATAAACGGGGAATTTGAGGAAGATGAGGAAGAATATGATGATGAGAATGAAGACGAAGGTAAGGAGATTAATCCCAAGATGGAGAAGGTTATCTCTATTTTAGGGATTGTAACCGTCATTATCATTGTATTTATCATTTTGTTTATAGCAGGAAAAACCCTGGGATTCTTTAAGTCGACGTCGAAGGAGGATACCCAGACGGAAGAAACTGCAGACGATACAACGGAAGAAGCAGATGAAGTGGAGATGATAGATGTCGTGGGATTAACGATAGATGAGGCCACGGAAAAATTGAATGCCTTAAGCTTAGGCGTAAAACCATCTTATGAAACCAGCGATGAGTATGAAAGAGATTATGTCATTGAGCAGGATGTCCTAAAGGGGGATATGGTAGAAAAAAATACCACCATCAATCTGGTGGTCAGTATGGGAATGGAATCGGTTACCATACCTTCCGTAACCAATAAGGAGGAAGAAACGGCCAAAACGACCTTAGAGGATTTAGGCTTTACCGTTGTACGGGATTATCAATCCAGTGATACCATAGAAGAAGGCAAGGTCATCTCCACTAATCCTGCTGCCGGTACCAGTGCGGAGAAGGGCGCTACGGTTACCATGATGGTCAGTACAGGAAAAGAGGTAGTGGTTGTCAGCGTACCGGATATTCGCAACCTAAGTGAAGTAGGTGCTAAAAATCTGCTTTCCTCCTACGGATTAACCTGGAACACCATTGACCAGGCGTATAATGATACCGTTACTGCGGGCCTTGTAGTCAGTCAGAGTTATTCTCCCGGAGCTCCGGTGAACCAGGGTACGGCTGTAGACTTTACGGTAAGCCAGGGGCCGCAGCCGGAGGCCACGTATTATTATAACGGAGAAGTCAGGGCGAAAGAAAACGATTATACAGGTCAGGCAAAGGTCGTACTGATCAGTTCCGCAACGAAAACCATATTATTTAGAAATGAAACCATGAATATACCGGATTATATTAATGTTTCCGATATTACGGAGTCTCAGTTAGGCGGATCGGCGGAAGGAATTTTACAGATTACCTATCCCGTTGTGATTCCGGCGACTACGAATGAAACCGGTGAAGTAACGCCTGAAAGAACGGAATACAAGACAGAAGAACAGGCAGTTACGTTAAGCAGGGCAAATTAATTTTATGCAGGGAAGAATTATGAAAGGAATTGCCGGTTTTTATTATGTCCATGTGAGCGGAAAGGGTATTTATGAATGTAAGGCAAAGGGCATTTTCAGAAAGCTAAGGGTCAAACCAATGGTCGGTGATTGGGTAATCATTGAGGAATTGAATTCTGAAGGAGAGGGGAATATATGTGAATTACTGCCCCGTAAAAACCAATTGCTCAGACCGGAGGTTTGTAATGTGGATCAGGCTGTAATTATTTTTGCCGTTAAGAGGCCCGAACCGAATCTGCATTTATTAGACCGCTTTTTGATTCAGACGGAGAGGCAGGGGGTAAAGATTATTGTATGCTTTAATAAATGTGATTTGGCCGTTAGAGAGGAAATAGATGAGCTAATACGTATTTATCAAAATACCCACTATAAAACGGTTTTTACAAGTGCCTGCACAAAAGAAGGACTGGAAGAATTCTATTCTCTGCTGATTGGGAAGACTACATCTCTTGCCGGCCCGTCAGGGGTCGGCAAGTCCTCTATCATCAACTGTATGCAGGACTCTGTTTTCATGGAGACAGGAGAAATCAGTACAAAAGTAGAAAGAGGGAAGCATACCACCAGGCATTCGGAATTAATTCCTGTTAATGATAATACGTATATCATGGATACGCCGGGTTTTAGTTCCTTATATCTGAAGGATATGAGGGAAGGAGAATTAAAGAACTGTTTTCCTGAATTTTACAAATACGAAGGCCAGTGCCGCTTTCAGGGCTGCAGTCATATAAAGGAACCGGATTGTGCTGTGAAGGCTGCATTGAAGGAGAATGAAATCAGTAAATCCAGATATGAAAATTATGTGGATTTTTATCAGGAAATAAAAAACCAAAGGAGATATTAATATGTATAAATTGTCACCATCAATACTGGCAGCAGATTTTACACAATTGGGCAAACAATTAAAGGAAGTGGACGAGGCAGGGGCCGAGTACATTCACATAGATGTTATGGACGGAGCGTTTGTACCAAGTATTTCCTTTGGGATGCCGGTAGTAAAGTCGTTAAGAAAGGCTACCCATAAGGTCTTTGACGTACACTTAATGGTGGAGGAGCCTATACGGTATATTACAGATTTTGCCGACTGCGGAGCCGATATTATTACAGTGCATGCGGAGGCCTGCAGGCATCTGCACAGTACCCTGCAAAAGATTAAGGAAGCGAATGTGAAGGCGGGTGTTGCCTTAAATCCGGCAACTCCTTTGTCAGCCCTTAATTATGTCATTCAGGATGTAGATATGGTATTAATCATGACCGTTAACCCCGGCTTTGGAGGACAGGCGTACATACCGGCTATGACGGAAAAAATCAGGGCCGTAAGAGAAATAAGAGACAGTAAAAACCTGTCCTTTGATATACAGGTAGACGGCGGTATCAATAAAGATACGATAGAAGAGGTTTTACAGGCCGGTGCCAATGTTCTGGTTATGGGCTCATCCGTATTTCAGGGAAATTTAAATGAAAATGTGTCGGAGTATCTGCATATTTTACATAGATTTGAAAAGGCCGGAAATGCAGGCTTATGATTCGGAGGGAACGATGCATATTTTAATCGTAACGGGGGGCAATATCGATAAGGATATTGCTTTTGCCATGTTAAAAAACAATTCCTATACCTATATCATTGCAGTGGATAAGGGATTATCTTTTTTGGATGCATGCGGGAGAATGCCTGATTTAATTATGGGAGATTTTGATTCCGTTGATAAAGATATCTTACATGATTATATGGGAAAAAACTGCAGGGTTAAAAGATTTTCTTCCGAAAAGGATGCTACCGATACCCAATTGGCTGTGGAAGAAGCCATAGCTCTCGGAGCAGCTGCCATAACCATTATCGGCGGAACGGGAAACCGGCTGGATCATACCCTTAGTAATATTTATATCTTAGGATTGGCGTTAAGGCATAATATCTCCTGCCGTTTAATTGATGCTCATAATGTCATACAATTAATAGACAAAACCACATATATACAAAAAAATAATATATCCGGTAATTATATTTCTTTACTGCCCTATACGGAGTCGGTTGAGAATATTACTTTAAAGGGCTTTCGTTATCCTTTACAGGAATATACCCTGCATAAAGATACCAGTATAGGCATTTCCAACGAGCTGACAGAAGACAGCGGCATGATAGCTTTTACGAAAGGAATCCTGATTATGATACAGGCAAGGGATTAAAATAAAATATTTATTGGAAACTTGAAAGAGGAAGGATGAAGATATGAAACTTGGAATAGTGGGTTTACCCAACGTAGGAAAGAGTACTTTATTTAATGCTTTGACAAAAGCAGGTGCGGAATCGGCCAACTACCCTTTTTGTACCATTGACCCTAATGTAGGTATTGTAATTGTGCCTGATGAAAGGCTGCAGCTATTAGGAAATATGTATCAATCGAAAAAAGTAACTCCGGCAGTAATCGAATTTGTTGATATTGCAGGCCTGGTGAAGGGCGCATCGAAGGGAGAAGGGCTGGGAAATCAATTCCTGTCTCATATAAGAGAGGTGGATGCCATAGTACACGTTGTCCGATGCTTTGAGGATACGAATGTGGTTCATGTAGACGGGAATGTCAATCCTGTCAGAGATATGGAAACCATAAACTATGAATTGATATTTTCCGATATGGATATTATAGAAAGACGTATTGCAAAAGTTGTAAAGGGTTCTAGAAACGACAAAGTACTGGCAAAGGAATACGAACTTTGCAAAAAACTGAAAGAGCATCTGGAAGAGGGAAAGTCTGCCAAAGCATTTATTCCGGAAGGAGAGGAGGAAAAAGAATGGATCGCCTCTTATCATCTGTTAACCGATAAACCTGTTATCTATGCGGCAAATGTTTCGGAAGAGGATCTGGAAGATGACGGAAAATCCAATGAATATGTCGGCAGGGTACGCGATTATGCCGTTAAGGAGGATAGTGAGGTTTTTGTTATCTGTGCACAAATTGAGCAGGAAATTGCAGAATTAAGCGATGAAGAAAAAGAGATGTTTTTAGAGGAATTGGGAATTAAAGAGTCCGGTTTGGAGAAATTAATAAAAGCAAGCTATTCTATTTTAGGATTAATCAGTTATCTGACTGCGGGAGAAGATGAGACCAGGGCATGGACAATAAAAAACGGTACGAAAGCTCCTCAGGCGGCAGGCAGGATACATACTGATTTTGAAAGAGGCTTTATCCGTGCCGAGGTAGTAAACTATAAGGATTTATTGGAGCTGGGCAGTTATCCGGCGGCAAAGGAAAAGGGCTTGGTACGTTTGGAGGGGAAAGAATATATCGTAAAAGACGGAGATGTCATTCTCTTTCGGTTTAATGTCTAAGGCTGTAGAATGCTGTTGAAATTAGACTATCGAATTTGTTTGATTTTTTAATACGTATCATATAAAATAAAAATCATGTTAAAGCGACAAGAAACGAGGGTTTGTTATGGATGTAAACAGCATTGCATTTCCAAATTTAGGAATATATTTGGATAATATAAAAAAATCTGTCGATGTGTTTGGATTTGAAATTGCATTCTATGGAATGATTATTGCAACAGGAGTGTTACTGGGAATCTTAACGGCAGAAAGAGAAGCAAAACGTACCAACCAAAATCCGGAGGATTATATGGAATTTGCAATATATGCCATCATATTTTCCATTATTGGTGCAAGACTATATTTTGTAATACTATCATGGGATAATTATAAAAATGATCTATTAAGTATTTTTAATACCAGGCAGGGGGGAATGGCAATATATGGCGGCATTATTGCGGCTCTTATTACGCTGTATGTGTATACCGGAAAGAAGAAATTATCCTTCTTTTTAATGGCTGATACCGGATGCATGGGTCTATTGGTGGGACAAATTATAGGGAGATGGGGCAACTTTTTTAACAGGGAAGCTTTCGGAGGATACTCTGACGGACTGTTTGCCATGCGGCTGCCTGTTGATGCTGTAAGAGCCAGTGATATTTCAGCTGACATTGCCGCACACATTGTGGAAGGCACAAATTATATTCAGGTACACCCAACATTTTTATATGAATCGGTGTGGAATATTGGTGTTTTACTTTTTATTACTTTTTATAAAAAGCACAAAAAATTTAATGGGGAAATCCTATTAATTTATTTATTAGGATATGGAATAGGCAGAGCATGGATAGAGGGACTGCGCACGGATCAACTATTGTTACCTGTCCTGAACATCCCTGCTTCACAAGTATTATCAATTATTCTTATTATAGTATCTAGTATAATTCTGGTTATAAAACGCAAAAAGCATACGGTATAGTTCTACTGGAAAGAGGGTTTTGTTATGTGGAATGCAGTATTAGACGATAATAAAGAAAAAATTGAAAAAGCAAGAATGAAATTGGAAAATGCCATTAACGAATCAGGAAGCTTACAGGAATCCTATTCGGACAGCATCAAACTCGATAAATTAATTGAAGAATATATTGAGATGCATGAAAATCAAATGATGGTAAATAAGAAAAGCAAAATTTTTAAATGATGAAATAAAACAGCAACGGAAACCGTTAATAAATTCAAAAAAAGACGTCAATAATAATGACGTCTTTTTTTTTATCTGACAGGAATTTCTCTGAATTTCCTGTCAGATAAAAAGCCTTCCAGGCGGGATGCGCACGAATGCATAAGTAAGCAGAAAATTGTCACTTTTTACAATTCTCGATTTTTCTATTGCTATTTGATTTAAAATGGTCTAATATACATTTATAAGTGGTACAAAGTGGTTGATAATGGTGGAAAGTGGTGCGAAAATAGTTCTTAGTGAGGGCATGCATTATGTTTATGGGTGAATACAATCATACCATTGATAGTAAGGGCAGACTCATCATACCTTCTAAATTCAGAGAGATACTGGAAGATGAATTTGTAGTAACGAAGGGATTGGATGGGTGTTTGTTTGTATACCCGAAAGAGGAATGGAAATCATTTGAAGAAAAGTTAAAAACATTGCCACTGACAAATAAAGATGCCAGAAAATTTACCCGTTTCTTTTTGGCCGGTGCCGCATTAGTGGAGGTAGATAAACAGGGACGTATCTTATTACCTTCCGTTTTAAGAGAGTTTGCGGCTTTGGAAAAAGATGTGGTATTAATCGGTGTTGCGAGCCGGATAGAAATATGGAACAGAGACCGGTTTAATGAAAGCAATGAATATGATGATATGGATGAAATAGCTGAGCACATGGCTGATTTAGGTCTTGGGATTTAGGAGAAAAAGATGGAATTTAAACATAAATCAGTCTTATTAGACGAAACTATTGAAAATCTGAATATAAAACCGGATGGAATCTATATTGACGGAACATTGGGAAGCGGCGGACATGCCTATGAAATTTGCAGACGGTTATCCGGCAGGGGCAGACTGTTTGGTATTGATCAGGATGAGGAAGCAATAAAGGCAGCATCATTTCGATTACGGGAGTTTCGTGACAGAGTGACTATTATTCATAACAATTATAGAAATATGAAAGAAGAGCTGCATAGCAGAGGAATTGATAAGGTTGACGGCATTGTTCTGGACTTGGGAGTTTCCTCTTATCAACTGGATTCGGTGGAAAGAGGTTTTACTTACAGAACCGAAGCACCGCTGGATATGAGAATGGACAGAAGAAAAAACGTTACGGCTAAGGATATTGTAAATTCCTACAGTGAAAAAGAACTATACCGCATAATTAAAGAATACGGAGAAGAAAAATTTGCGAAAAGCATTGCGGGAAGGATAGTTAAGCACCGGGAAGATAAAGAAATCAAAACAACAAAAGAATTGACCTCTATTATTGAAGAGGCAATACCTTTAAGGTTCAGGATAAAGGGCGGACATCCCGCAAAAAGAACTTTTCAGGCAATAAGAATAGAGCTGAATGAAGAATTATCGGTTCTGCAGGAGACTTTACAGGATATGGCAGAACTTTTACGGGAAAACGGAAGATTATGTATTATTACTTTTCATTCCTTAGAAGACAGAATTGTAAAAGTCAATTTTAAAAATTTTGAAAATCCTTGTACATGCCCACCTGATTTTCCTGTATGTGTATGCGGAAAAAGGTCAATGGGGGCAGTCATAAGCAGAAAACCTATTCTGCCGACGGACTCGGAAATAAATGAAAATAAAAGAGCAAAAAGTGCAAAATTAAGAGTCTTTGAAAAAAGATAGGTAACGGGCAATAATATGGGAGGTTTTAAGTATGGGACAAGCTGCACCTTTAAAAAAAGGACAATACCAAAGACAAAAATACCAATATGACAGTACCGTAAGAAAATTAATACCACAGGAAAAACAAAGGGAAAAAGAAAGAAAACAACTTAAACATACCATACGAAAAAACAGGGAAAGAGCAGCTTATATGAGCCTGTCTTACGTGCTTTTCCTAAGTGCCGCAGTTCTTGCCACATTTTACATTTGTATTACCTACCTGCAGTTAAATTCGGAATGTACAAGCCGTATAGAGAATATCAACAGCTTACATTCACAATTGAGCACCTTACAGGAAAAAAATAATGAAGAATACAGCAGAATCACCAGCTCTGTAGACCTGAATGAAATAAAGAGAATAGCAATCGAAGAACTTGGTATGGTGTTCGCATCAAAGGATCAAACAGTTCTGTATGAAAGTGAAGACAGTGATTATGTAAAACAAATGCAGGATGTACCAAGTGAAAAGAAATCCTTATTTTCCAATTAATAAATATGGTTTTCAAATGTATGGATTTATCATGTAATACATAAAGCAGCTTATGGCGTATCTTAGGTGATATTAGTGAATAAAAAAGACAAGACAGAATTACAAATTAAATTTACAAGAAAAATGAGAAAAAAGCTGGCAGTATTATTTTTTATAATAATGCTGGCTTTAATAGGTCTGTCAGCCAGACTTATCTATATTTATAAGTATAAAGGGGAAGTCTATTCCAAGCAGGTATTATCACAGCAGGAATATGACAGCAGAACCATACCCTATCGAAGAGGCGATATTGTAGATGCCAACGGAACAAGACTGGCTATCAGTGAAAAGGTATACAATGTAATTATTGATGCAAAAGTAATGAATACAAAAGAAGAATATAAAGAACCTACCATTAAAGCATTAGTAGACTGCTTTGGCGCAGATGAAAACCAAATCAGGCAGCATTTAACGGAAAGCCCATCATCACAGTATTATATTCTAATGAAAAAATTGTCCTATGACACCATCAGTCCTTTTTTGGCCTTACAGGAGGATAAAAAAAATAATCCTTATATCAAAGGAGTGTGGTTTGAGGAAGAATATATACGAAAATATCCCTACAGTACACTGGCTTGTGATGTTCTGGGCTTTACACTGGGCGAAAATACCGGTTATTTTGGTCTGGAGGAGTATTATAATGATACTCTGAACGGAATTGACGGAAGAGAATACGGGTATCTTAATGAGGATGCCGCTTTTGAAAGAACCATCAAGGAGCCGACGGACGGGAATACCATTATCACATCATTAGACGCTAACGTACAGAGCATTGTAGAGGAAAAAATACTGGAATTTAACGAAAGCCACCGGGACGAGGCAAGAGAAGGGGCCGGCAGTGTCAATACGGGAGTCATCATAGCAAATCCCAATACAGGGGAAATCATAGCCATGGCCAGCTATCCGGTCTTTGATTTAAATAATCCAAGGGATTTAACCCCTTTTTATACCCAGGAACAGATTGATGCGCTTACGGAGGAACAGAAGCTGGAGGAATTAAATAAGCTATGGAAAAATTACTGCATTACGGAAACCTTTGAGCCGGGTTCACCAATCAAGCCCTTTACCGTTGCCACTGATCTCGAAACAGGAAAGCTGACAGGGAACGAAACCTTTTATTGCGACGGCGGTGAAATGTACGGAGGCAAAAAGATAAAATGTGTCAATCGGTTGGGGCATGGAGAGGAGACAATCAGCCAGGCTATTTCCAATTCCTGTAATGATGTCTTAATGCAGATATCCCGTTTGATCGGTGTGGAAACCTTTACGAAATTTCAAAAGATTTTTAATTTCGGACTGAAAACGGGAATTGATCTGCAGGGAGAAGTAAATGCGGCTAATTTAATATATACTGCCGAAAATATGGGCCCTACTGATTTGGCAACCAATGCCTTCGGGCAAAATTTTAATGTAACAATGATACAAATGGTGGCTGCCTTTTCTTCCCTGGTTAACGGGGGAAAATATTATGAACCTCATCTGGTGAGCAGGATTGTAAGTCCGGAGGGAGGCACCGTTTCCAATATTGAACCTAAATTACTAAAAGAGACCATATCGAAGGAAACCGCAGATACCATAAAAACCTATTTGTCAGATGTAATAGTTAACGGAACGGGTGGAAAGGCCAGGCCCGCAGGCTATACTATGGGAGGAAAAACAGGTACGGCGGAAACCTACCCCCGCGGCAACGGAAATTATGTGGTTTCTTTTATCGGTTGTGTACCCGCTGATGACCCCCAGGTTGTAATTTACGTTGTCGTTGACCAGCCTAATGTGGCGGATCAGGCACACAGTACCTACGCCATGGAATTGACCAGAAATATTTTAACGGATGTATTGCCCTACTTAAATATTTTTCAAACGGAAGAATTAACGGAGGAGGAAATACAGGAATTGGCAGAACAGGATGCAGCGGCACAGGAACCGGACGAAGCCTCTGAAACGGAAGGAAATCAGGAGACGCAAGCGAATGAGGGAGCCGATACGGCAGGAGAAGAAGGACAAAATGGGGAAACACAGTCTGCAGAAGGTGAGGGAACCGGACAAACGGAGCAGGACAATGTAACAATAGACGAAGCTACCGGTTATGCCATTGATCCGGATACGGGTGAATATTTAGACCCTGTAACAGGAGAACCTATTGACAGCCATTCCTCCGTTTTCCCGGAGGACGAACAGGAATAAAGGCGGGTGATATAAAAAACAGCAGCAATTACCTGTTAATGCAGATAAATTTTTTAAGTAACACATAACCTTATAAATTTACTAATAAATTATAATAATAAATTTAATGAGGTTTCTGAATGCTGAAAAGTAAAACCTTTAACCGCAAAAAAATACTTGTGATATTTACATGTGTTTCCATAGTCATTATTTTATTAAGTGCAAGACTGGTATACCTGATGATATTTCAGTCCGGTTATTATACGGAACAGGCCACCGAGCTGCATGAAAGAGAGAGAGACATAAAAGCAGCGAGAGGAAAGATATATGATGCCGGGGGTAAAATTTTAGCGACCAATAAGACGGTTTGTACGATATCCGTGATTCACAGCCAAATCAAGGAGCCGGAGCAGGTAATTGAAGTGTTGGCGAAAGAACTGGAGCTGGATGAGGAGACAGTTAGAAAACGGGTGGAAAAGAAATCCTCTATAGAAATAGTAAAAAAAAATGTACCGAAGGAAACGGGGGATATGATTCGCGGTTATGAGCTGGAAGGCGTGAAAGTGGATGAGGATTTCAAAAGGTATTATCCGAACGGTTCTTTGGCTTCCAAGGTATTGGGATTTACCGGCAGTGACAATCAGGGAATTATCGGTATTGAAGTCACCTATGAAGAGTATCTTAAGGGGATTAACGGCAGTATCTTAACCCTGACAGATGCCAGGGGAATTGAACTGCCGGAAGAAGGGGAGCGGAGAGTAGAGCCAATAGACGGCAATGATTTGTATTTAAGTATGGATATTAATATTCAACAATATGCGGAACAGGCTGCCTATAAGGCAATGGAACAGAAAAATGCGGATAGTGTATGTATCATTGTGATGAATCCGCAAAACGGTGAAATAATGGCCATGGTAAATGTGCCTGAGTTTGACTTAAATGATCCCTTCACCTTAAATACCGGTGTAGATATAGAGGGGAAAACGGAGCAGGAAAAGCAGGATCTTCTGAATGCCATGTGGCGCAATCAATGTATTAATGATACCTATGAACCGGGGTCCACATTCAAGATTATTACTTCGACCATAGGTCTGGAGGTAGGAGCCATTTCCTTAGAGGACACTTTTAGCTGTCCCGGTTTTGTAATTGTAGAAGACAGAAAGATCAGATGCCATAAAGCGGGAGGACATGGAGCGGAAACCTTTGTGGAGGGAATTATGAATTCCTGTAATCCCGTTTTTGTGGAAACGGGGCTTCGTATAGGGGTAGACCGTTTTTATGAATATTTTGGAAGGCTGGGCCTGTTATCAAAAACAAATATTGATTTGCCCGGTGAAGCATCTACCATTATGCATAAGAAGGAGAATATCGGACAGGTGGAACTGGCCACCATATCCTTTGGCCAATCCTTTCAAATTACTCCCATTCAACTGGCTGCTACCGTCAGCTCCATCGTTAACGGCGGAAACCGCATCACACCGCATTTCGGAGTATCCATAAAAAATAAGGAAGGTGAAGTTTTGAAAACATTTTCTTATAAGGTACAGAAAAATATCATTTCCGAGGAAACCTCGGAAACCATGCAATATTTATTGAATAAGGTGGTATCGGAGGGGACGGGAAGAAATGCGAAAATAGAAGGGTATGAAATAGGAGGCAAGACCGCTACCTCTGAAACGCTGCCGAGAGGCCAGGGAAAATATATATCCTCCTTTATTGGGTTTGCTCCTGCAGACGATCCTAAAGTTTTAGCCGTTGCTATTATCTATAAGCCGGAAGGAATTTATTATGGCGGTACCATCGCCGCTCCCCTTGTACGGGATATTTTTGATAATATACTGCCATATTTAGGAATTGAAAAGAGTACACAGCCGGAAACGGAAGATGAGACTGAAAAACAAGTTGAATAAATATAAGAAAAGAATTATACTATTTTACGAATTCGTTAAAGCAAAGGAAGCCGGTATCGAAGGCTTGAACAGCCTTTGTCTGACGAAACGGAAATCGATAAAAGCAAAATTTTGAGGTGGCTGCATGAATTATAAAATTATATTCCCGGTAATATTATCCTTTACCATCAGTGTTTTGTTAAGCCCTGTTGTCATACCATATTTAAAAAAGCTGAAAGTAGGGCAGACGGAACGGGATGACGGTCCCAAATCTCACTTAAAGAAATCGGGAACCCCGACTATGGGTGGATTAATTATTTTAGCCAGTATACTGATTACTTCCTTTTTTTATATTGAAGATTATCCTAAAATTATTCCTATTTTATTTTTAACATTGGGATTTGGCCTGATTGGGTTTTTGGATGATTATATTAAGGTGGTACTAAAACGTTCCATGGGACTCAGGGCATGGCAAAAGATGCTGCTGCAAGTAATCGTGACGGGAATTTTTGCCTATTATTTGGTTAATCATACGGATGTAAATTTGGCTATGCGTATTCCTTTCAGTAACGGCTATTATTTAAACCTGGGTAATCTGACAATACCTGCCTTGTTTTTCATTGTCATTAGTACGGTAAACGGAACTAATTTTACGGATGGCCTGGATGGCCTGGCAACGAGTGTTACCGTTTTAGTTGCTACCTTTTTTACGGTAGTTGCCATTGGAATCAACAGCGGAATTGAACCCATTACCTGTGCCGTGGCAGGTGGTTTAATGGGTTTTCTGCTGTTTAATGTATATCCTGCCAGAGTATTTATGGGAGATACGGGATCATTGGCCCTTGGCGGTTTTGTAGCTTCCAGTGCTTATATGATGCAAATGCCTCTGTTTATTGTTATAGTGGGATTTATTTATGCGGCGGAGGTATTATCCGTTGTTATTCAGGTAGTTTATTTTAAAGCCACAAAAGGAAAGCGTTTCTTTAAAATGGCGCCGATCCATCACCATTTCGAATTATGCGGGTGGTCTGAGACAAGAGTGGTAGCCGTTTTTTCCATAGTGACGGCCGTGTTGTGTTTAGTTGGATTACTGGCTTTATAGCTAAGGAGGTTTGGATATGCAAATGCAGAATAAAAAAGTACTGGTATTCGGATTGGGAAAGAGCGGATACGGCTCCTATGAGCTGCTCCGTCAATTAGGGGCATCCATTACCTTATATGACGGCAATACGGAATTAAAAAGGGAAGATGTCAGGCAGAAAATTAATGACGATAAGGCAAAGATTATCATTGGGAACTTAAAGGAAGAAGAAATAAAGGAAATGGATCTGGTAATCATAAGTCCCGGCGTCCCGGCAGATTTACCCATACTTTCTGTTGCCAGAGAGGCAGGAATACCCATATGGGGAGAAATTGAGCTTGCCTACCGGTTTTCAAAAGGAAAGGTAATAGCGATTACAGGTACAAACGGCAAGACAACGACAACCGCATTAGTTGGAGAAATCATGAAGAATTATTTTTCCGACGTATATGTGGTAGGGAATATCGGCAATCCGTATACCGCCATTGCATTACGGACAAAAGAAGATACGGTAACGGTTGCGGAAATCAGCAGCTTCCAGTTAGAAACCATTACCAGTTTTCATCCGGAAGTAAGTGCCGTGCTGAATGTAACACCGGACCATTTGAACAGACATTATACCATGGAAAATTACAGCAGCATAAAACGGGATATCACAAAGTTTCAAACTTCGGAAAATACCTGTGTACTCAATTATGATAATGCTATCACGAGAGAAATGGGACTTAAATTACCTGTAAATGTACTATACTTTAGCCGGCTAAGTAAGCTGGATAAGGGGATTTATCTGGATGGAGGCACAATTGTATATCAGGACGGGAAGACGGAAACCAAAGTCTGTAAGGTGAGTGATTTAAAGCTGTTG
>CAMJWQ010000002.1 GCA_946409475.1 uncultured Lachnospiraceae bacterium | reverse complement strand
CTTTCCATTTTTTATATCAAATTATTATAACTCTTTTTTTACCGTATGATTTCCAAAAAATTATCGTATTTTTCTTCCCATAAGTAATGATCCTCTGCCGTATATACGGACAGGGGAAAGGTATTTCTAATTATTTCCTTTGCAGCATGTTCTGTTTTTATCTCCCGGGAACCATATAATTGGCAGATAATATTTCCCGCCGCAGAAGCTTCCTCTATTCCCGTATATACCGGAATACCTGCAGCGTTTGCGGTAAATTGATTCAGCAGATAATTTTTGCTTCCCCCTCCTAAAATATAAATCTTATTAATCTTCTTTCCGGAAATTTTCACCAGCTTTTCTACCGTATATTTATATTTTAATGCAAGGCTTTCGAAAATGACACGGGCAATTTTTCCTGCCTCATAAGGCTTGACGGCAGCATCGTAATTCTTCTTAATACACCGGCAAATTGCTTCCGTCATACAATCCGGGCTGTAAAAATCCGGATCGTCAGGATCTATATAAACATGATTCTCCTTAACCTGTTCCGCCATGATGACTATCTCCTGAAAGCCATACTGCTTCCACTCCTTACGGCATTGCTGAATGAGCCACATCCCCGTAATGATTTTTTTAAACATATTTTTTTTAAACGGCATTGATGAATTTGACACATTAAACAGCCACCCTTCCTTACAGATAACCGGTTTTACCGTCTCCATACCCATAAGAGACCATGAGCCGCTGCTGATAAATATATAGTCTTCATTCTCTTCGGGAACTGCCGCAGCCGCACAGGAGGTGTCATGCGTGCATGGCGCTATAACGGCGGGGCGGTTTGTAAAGCCTACATCCCGGCAAATTTCTTCATGAAGCTCCCCTAATTTATCTCCGGCATATACCACCTTTGCCTGCAGGGAATGCGGAAGGCCGAACGCTTCAAAAATAGAAGCTTCCCACCGGTTTTCCTCCTGATTGAATAACCGCCCGTAGCTTGCCAGGGAATGTTCTACGCTTCTGCTGCCGCATAATAAATAATGCATGGCATCTCCCAGAAAAAGGATGCCGTCAGCATTCATTATGGAATAATCCCGTACCTTCAGCAAACGAAGGAGCTGATGTAATGTATCACTTGGCATGGCCTGGTTGCCGCAAATCCGATAGATATTCCAGGCACCATACTTCTCCTCCACCCAATGCTGCACACTGGAATCCAGCTTTTTATCCCTATAGGAAAGAGGCATTCTTAAAAATGTTCCCTTTTCGTTAAGCAGTACAAAATCGGAACCCATGGCATCTACTCCGATACTCTCCGCTTCACTGCCATATTTATCCGCAAACCTTTTGCATCCGTTCAGTATCTCGTAATACCAGCGATACATATCTCTTACTCTTCTGTCTATCAGAAATACATCGCCCGTTTCAAAGCGGTGCAATTCCTCCATATGCAGCTTTCCGTCCTGCAGCCATCCTGCCATGACTCTTCCGCTGGCAGCTCCTATATCAACGGCAATATGCTTTTTGACTCTCATCTCTTCCTCCAACTAATTCGATTTGCTGATCCGCTGAATAATCCTGTCTGCCAATTTATTTATACATGCATCCGACAAATGAACGGCGTTGCCTTCTATTTCGCTGAGAAGCCTGCCCTCAGACAGATTTGTCGTTTGATCCGGAGCTGTCATTTTGCATTTATCATTCAACGGAAATATATTTTTCTCCAATACCTTCAACTGCTCACCGGATATAGGCCTTATTTCCTTCATCACGTATTTTAAAAGAATACAGCTCCTGCAGTAATTTTCCGCTTCTTCTAAAGCAAACCATGCTCCCATGGCTGTTTTTCCCCATGTCAAAGGTCCGTGATTGGCAAGTAAGACTCCGTTGTAATCCTTTGCATATGGAATTACAGAATTCGCCAGCTCCATTGTCCCCGGACATGCAAAGGGTACAACCGGCATTTTTCCCAGTATCATAATAGGTGCCGGAGCCGTACTTAAATCAGGAACTATTCCGGCGGCAGCAAAGGCACTGCAAAATACGGGATGCGCGTGACAGGTAGATATAACCTCCGGATTATGCTTATAAATATTCAAATGCATATACATTTCACTGGTTGGTTTATGGGCGCCTTCCAGTATATTACCGTCCAAATCCACTTTAATAAGCATCTCCGGCTTTAAATCCCCCTTACTTACTCCTGTGGGTGTTACCATTACCTCCTTATTCCCAATCTTAATTCCTATGTTACCGTCATTTGCCGCAACCATCTGTCTTTCATACATCTTTCTACCTATCTCACAAATTAGTTTTTTTGCTTCCTCTTCACCCGGATACATTTTTATTTCCTCCTTTTTATCCATTCCCGCTTATTTTACGGATGCTGTTTTCTTACTGCCTTTATATATTTTAATATGATTTTCCTGGATTGACTGGATAAGGACAACAACCAGAACCAGTGTCCCTGTAATCACCTTTTCCCAGAAGGAATTTAAAAAGGTCTGCATATTGAAAATATTGGTTAATAAGCCGATTATCAAAACGCCTATAAAGGTACCGGAAACTTTCCCCTTACCGCCTGTCAGCGCCGTACCGCCGATGACGCAGGCAGCAATGACATCCAGCTCCTTACCTTCACCTGCAAGGGGATATGCGGCACCTACACGTGATACAAGGGTAATACCGGATAAGGCGGCCATAAGGCCTGTCAGTACGTGTGCAACCAGCCTGGTCTTTTCCACATTTACTCCCATCATTCTTGCCGCTTCTTCATTCCCTCCCACCGCATACATACTTCTTCCGGCTGCTGTCCTGTTCAATAATACCGCTCCCAATAAGCTGACTCCGACAAACAAAACAGAGGGTACCGTTATGTAATTTAACAGAATTCCCCTTCCTACATAGGAAAAGCTTTCCACCGGATGTTCGGCAAAATAGGTATTCTCCTTTGTCAGTATCAGGGTTACCCCTTTTACCGCCATCATCATGGAAAGTGTTGCTATAAAAGGTGCTACCTTACATTTATTTATTAAAAACGCGTTAATCAGTCCAACCAGCAGGCCAAAAAGCAGCGGTACCCCTATCGCTAAAATAAGACTGAAGTTGCTTAGATATAAAGCTAAAAATCCGCTGAAGCCAATCATAGTACCTACACTTAAATCAATGGAACCGCAGATAATAACCATAGTCATGCCGATGGCTATCATACCGTTCATGCTCGCCTGTCTTAATACATTTGTCAGATTCTCTATCGTAAGAAAATTCCGATTTATAATAACTGCCAAAAGCATCATAAAAAACAGGCCTAAGACAGTGCCGTTATTTTTTATATGTTTTCCTATCCCTTTCATACCTGCCACCTCCCTTTTCCAATTTATTTTTTAATGTTTTGCGCGTAAATAGAAATAACAATTATTAAGGCTTTTAATACAAGGGAATATGAGTAAGGCACGTTATTCATATTTATCATGATGGTGATCAGCTGCAATATCAGCGCTCCGCAGATAGTCCCGAAAACGTTGGGTCTTCCTCCTGCCATGGGAGTACCGCCCACCACCGTCGCCGCAATGGCGTCGGTCTCTTTGTTTAATCCCATATTAACGGGGTCCGCACATGTAGTGGCCGCTGCTTCCAAAATTCCGCTCACTCCTGCCAGTACATTGCAAAGAACATAGGCTGCGGTAACTACTAAAATGGTATTGACTCCGGCGATTTTCGTCGCAGTGGGATTATCCCCATATGCCTCCACATAAAGACCGAATCTTGTTTTTCTGAGTAAAATAAAGCCTGCGGCCGCCAGCACAAACACGATGACAAAATGTATGGGAATTATTCCGGCGATTTTTACATACGCAAAATTACTAAAATCCTGGTTTTTATAATTTAAAATAGTACCTCCGTTTAACAGCTTGGCAACTCCTCTTAATGCATACATCATTGCCAAGGTCGTAATCATGGGCTGTACTTTAAATACTGTGATAATTATCCCCGTAATGACGCCCGTAGCTACCGCCACAAGCAGACAGACAATGACTCCTGTAATAATATGGTCCTTAAAAACAAGCTTGGCAAGGACCATGGAGGATACCGCCATCACGGAGCCTACGGATATATTGATCCCTCCCGTCGCGATGACCATTGTCATGCCGATCCCCAGAATCATTACCGTAGCCGAGTGAGTTACCAAATTGGATATGGTGGACCAGCTTATGAAATTCGGCGTTGTGAAACAATTTATGAGCAGTAAAATCACCAGAGCAATAGGTGCCCCGTACGCTTGAAAAATATTACGTTCACTTTTTATCTTCATGTCAGAACCTCCCTGCTTACCGGATCATGCTCCACGATTTGTTTCATGATACGCTCCTCGGATATGTCTTCCTTTAAAAGCACCCCCTGGTTCTTTCCCTCGCGAAGTACGAAAATGCGGTCACAGTTCCGTACCAGCTCCGTTATTTCGGAAGAAATTAAAAGCACTCCTATCCCCTGTCCGGCAATTTCCTTGATAAGCTCCTCCACCTCTTTTTTGGCACCTACATCAATTCCCCGTGTCGGTTCATCTAATATAATCAAATCCGGTTCTGTTGCCAGCCACCTGGCCAGCAATACCTTTTGCTGATTTCCCCCCGACAGGTTTTTTAACTTCTGCTCCATGGTAGGTGTTTTGATTTCCAATCTTTGTATATATTTTTCGGCCAGTGCAACCTGCTTCTTTCTCTGAATAAATCCCCATCTGGATATTTGCGGCATTCCGGAAATCGAGATATTTTCCCGTATGGTCATATTAGGAATGACGCCTTCTTCTCTCCGGTTTTCCGTCACAAAAGCCAGCCCGTTTTTTAATGCATCGGTAGGTGCCTTGATTTTCACCTTATTTCCTTTTACCTTTATGGTGCCTGAAGCATTCCCTGCATACCCGAACAGCACCTGGGCCACTTCCGTCCTTCCTGATCCCAGCAGGCCTGCCAGACCAACGATTTCCCCCTCCTTTACGGCAACGGATACTCCGTTAACCTTCGGATAATAGAAAATATCCTCCATTTCAACAACATATTCCTTGTTACTTCCGTCATAATTTCTTGTATTGATTCCCTCCTGGATAATTTCTTTTCCGACCATTTTTCTAACCAGCTCATACTGGGTCAGCTCCGCCGGTTTATAGGTGCCTTCATAAGAACCGTCCTTTAATACGGTTATTCTGTCGCTGATGGCATATACTTCATCCAAACGGTGGGATATAAAAATAATACCGATTTTTTTCGCTTTCAATTTTGCAATGATTCCGAATAAGGTCTCCACTTCTTTGGTATCCAGGGATGATGTAGGCTCATCCAATACAACTATCCTGCAATGAAGACTGATAGCCCTTACGATAGAGACCATCTGCTGTGCGGCCGTACCATAATGGTTCAGCCGTTCCCTGCTGCTGATGGAAAGCCCCATATCATCTAATTCTCTTTGCGCATTTTCATGCAATGTCTTCCAATCGATTCCTTTTCTGGTTTTTGGGTAGCGTCCCAGATATATATTTTCACCGACCGTTAAATACGGAATCATGTTTAATTCCTGATATACGGTACTGATTCCCAATTTCTGAGGGTCTAATGTGTTTGTAAAATGTACCTCCCTGCCGTCAAAAATAATCTGGCCCCCGTCCTTCTCATACACACCTGTTAATATTTTAATCAAGGTAGACTTACCGGCACCGTTTTCCCCCATCAAGGTATGTACCTCCCCTGATTTCAGGTTAAAATTTACCCCTTTTAATGCCTTTACCCCGGGAAATATCTTATCGATGGATTTCATTTGCAAAATATAATTTTCACTCATCTATTTACCCCATTTCACAGATTACTGCTGCCTGCGGATGTCAGATGCCCTCCTGTAGCTCGCAGAAGGGCATCTTTGTTCCTTCACTTCCACATCATTATCCTAAGTTAGAATGCATCTGCCAGTTTTTCTTCCGCATTTGAGCTGTCAATGATATATTCCGCATTATTTATGATCAAATCTATATTTTCACCATTTAAATACTTTTCCATGGTTTCAAATGCAGTGGGACCAAATCTTGGATTACAGGTCGCAATACAATTAATTTCCCCTGCTATAATCGCTTCTACCGCTTCAGCCTGACCGTCAATAGCCAGCACCTTTACATCCGTGCCGGGATTCATACCGGCTGCTTTTAAGGCAAGCACTACTCCCAATGCCATTTCATCATTATGGCAGTATACCACATTAAAATCTCCGCCCGTAGACTGAATGATATTTTGCATAACCTTCTGTGCCTCCGTACGGGACCATTCTCCGGACTGGGTAGCGATAATTTCCATGTTATCATATTTTGCCACGCCTGTTTCAAATCCGGCCTGTCTGTCCCTGACATCGGAGCCTCCTACCTTTCCTGTGATCTGCACAATCTTATAGGAATCAGAACCGCCGTTCTCATTCAGCCAGTCCGCACAGGTCTCTCCCTGCCATAAATAGTCGGATAAAATTGTGCAGATATAGTCTTCTCCGGCTGTTGCGGCTGCTTCCCTGTCCAATAAAATAACGGGAACGCCTTTTGTTTTTGCCGCTTCAATTGCAGGAACAATAGCTTCCATGTCCATAGGGGCAATAAACAGGAAATCCAGATCCTGTGCCAGCAGATCCTCCACATCCGATAACTGCTTCGCCGTATCTAATTCGGCATTTGCCATGACAAATTCATAGCCCTTTTCCTTTGCAACACTTTCCATACTTTCCACCTGAGCCACTCTCCATGCTCCGTCAATGGCAAGCTCGGAAAATCCGACACGAAAAATTCCGTCACCATTAATATCTCCCTTTACTTCGGAATCCGCAGCAGCCGTTTCCGTCTCTGATGCTTCTTCTGTTTCCGTGGTAATTTCCCCCGTACCTGCCGCATCCGCACCGTCATCCTTTGAGCATCCGGTTACTCCCAGAGATGCAAACAGTGTAATGCTTAATACGGCAGCCAATACTTTCCTTTTCATCTTATTCCTCCTTGCTGTTTGTTGATAGTTAAATTATAAAAAAGAAAGATAGGAAATAAAATAAACGTTTTACTTCTTATCTTTCAATATCTTAATATTTGCAATCTTTTTTTGTGCATATTATTCAATTCTTACATATATTATTTGTGTATTTTATGCTTTTGTACTATTTGGGAATCTATATTTGCCAACGGAAGCAATACCTTTACTGTCGTAAATTTTCCCTCTATGCTTTCAATAACCAATCCGTAGTCCATTCCAAACAGGTATTTAATTCTTTGATTCACATTTAATATTCCATATCCCTTGTCCGTATCCCTGTTATTGATCTCTCCCTTCATTAATGATTCATTCAGACTCTTTAATTTCTCCTTTGGAATACCTGCACCGTCATCATGTATTAAAATATATGTATACTGGTCCACCTCCCGTACGGAAACGGTAATTTTCCCCGTCTCTCCCACATCACGGATTCCATGATAAATGGAGTTCTCTACCAGGGGCTGTAATATAAATTTAGGCACCACCAGCTCCTTGAGTTTATTTTGCTCCATTTCCATATTCATTTGATAGGATATTTCATCCTTAAATCTGGCAGTTTGAATCTGCAGATAATAATTCGTATGCTCCAGTTCCTTTTCCAGTGTAATCAATTCTTCTCCCATATTTAAAGCTAAACGGAAGAATTTAGCCAATGCGATAATAGATGCCAGTGCCTCATCATACATATTTACCCTTATCTGCCAGGCAATATGATCTAAGGTATTGTATAAAAAATGCGGGTTTATCTGGGCCTGCAGAGCCATAAAATGAGCTTTTCTCATATCCTGTTCAACCATCCTGCCCTTTTCAAACAAATCATTTATCTGGGATGTCATCTCATTCAGTCCTGATACAAGCTTCTCCATTTCAATGAATTTCGTATTGATGGCTATGGTTTTTTTCAAATTATCCTGGTCAATATTCTCCATATGAAGCAGCACTTCATGTAATGGTGCAGTAATGGCCTTAGAAAATCGAATAGCAAATATAACCGATGCTGTCGTAATTATAATAATACCGATAAAAATTATCATTCCGGTAATCAGCAATTCCCTTTTTATCATCTGAAACCAACTGGACTTTGCCGTAATGATCCACCCGTTTTCCAGGCTTTGCCGCAGGGTAATGATACCTAATTTCTCTCTTCTCGTATTATCCTTTTCTATAAATTTATTATGGAGCACGTCCCAATCCCTGTCCGTTATTTCATCACAAACGGAAAAATCCAAATTAATAGTACTGCTATTTTTTTCTATAATTTTTTTCAATATCTCCATTTTATATTCTATAATAATAATGCCTACTACCTCTCCCGTTTTATAATTCCTGATTTGCCGGCCTATGGAAAAGCAGGGATATACAATATTACTGATGACTCTGGTTCCCTCATAACCGAAATCATACCGGATATTTTCTTGGGAAATGATACCCTGATACCATTTTTTATTCTGGAAATCATCATTCCGAAAGGGATAAACACTGGATTTAAAGCTTCTTCCGTCATCTAACAGCAAATAGGTACCATCCATATCTTCCGAATAATTATTTGCCAAAATTCGTAAATAAGAGTTTAAAGAGATTCGCTGGGCATATATTCCCTTTTCATTTTCAAAATCATTCTCTCTTATGGCCTGCTGTATCGTAATATCATTTTCCAATATGGATAAAAATTCAATCCCTTCCGCAATGATTTTATTGATTTCAGCTCCATTATAATCCATGGTAGCATTTATATTATCCTTAGCCGTTTTAATGATATTATTAATATAAAAGATTGTAGATATGGTAATACTCATGGCCATTGCCACAACAGCCGTGGCAATAAATAATTCCCGCAGCCGCTTTTCAATAGAAACTTTTCCCATTATCCTCTAACCCCTTTTTTGCAGCCTGTATTCTTTCGGAGATTTTCCGACCATCCGTTTAAATATGGTACTGAAATAGGTTGTATTTTCATAACCAATGGATTCCGCTATGCAGCTGATTTTCGTATCCGAATCGGCCAATTGTTTTTTTGCTTCCTCCATTCTCAGGAGATGAATATAAGTCACTATACTGCATTTGCATTTTTTAGAAAAAAGTGTGGATATGTAATTGGGAGAGATATTCAACTGTTCCGACATACTGGTAAGCGATAAGGTAACTTCTTTAAAATGATCCTGTATATATGCTTTTATCTCTTCAACACTCTGTTTTTTAGCAGGAACGGGCGAAGCTGAATATAACTCCGTGATTTCTCTCCTGAAATTTTTCCAAAAATCTGTCAGCTCCTTATCCTGCTGGCAAAGATATAATTTTGATATGGCCTTTAAAAGATAT
This sequence comes from uncultured Lachnospiraceae bacterium, assembly GCA_946409475.1. Classification (GTDB taxonomy): domain Bacteria; phylum Bacillota; class Clostridia; order Lachnospirales; family Lachnospiraceae; genus CAMJWQ01. Next base: position 22,472 of record CAMJWQ010000002.1, on the reverse strand, counting down.
TCCTTCTGTTCCCTGTTACTGGTTTTTAACAACTCCTTAATGAACTGCTGGAGCATCTGCTGCTTTTCTTCAAAGTCTTTGCAGGATACTATATATCTTTCAAAATCATTTCCGCTTTCCAGTAAGCATCTCTTATCTGCCTGTTTGATCCTGCTTACAATCCTTTTATATTTTACTTCGTAAGGATTTACGGACAGGGAATTATCTAAAGCCGCTTTATCCATACTTTCTTTTTCAATCTTTTTAACGGCTCTGGCAATTGCTTCTACCAATTCATTTGTTTCTATAGGCTTTAGCACATATCCGCTGGCTCCATAATCAAGCGCTCTTTTCACATAATCAAAATCCTGATATCCACTGATAAAAACAAATTCCACATGTGCGTTAATTTGCCGGATATTCCTCATTAATTCAATACCATTAATTTTAGGCATTCTTACATCACTCAATATTAATTGCGGACGGCTTTCCCTATATAGCTGCAATGCCTCTTCTCCGTTCTTTGCCGTTCCGCTCACCTCTACGCCAATGGAATCCCATACTATTTGTGTCCGCAAACATTCTCTAACAAAACTTTCGTCATCGACAATCAGCATTTTGACCATAGCCCTTCCCCTCTTTCCGTTTACTTTCACCCTTTACATATTTTTTCTGTCATGTAAATTTTATCATAATATTCATTCTATTACTATCAGCAGGTATAAAAAGAAAAAAGATGTACCTGGGTACATCTTTAGCCTTAACCATTGTTTACTTTTATTTACCGCTTTCCCGCAAATATTCCAAAACCTCCGCCGCATTGGTATCCGGTTTTACCCTGGGCATGACTTCTTCAATCATTCCTTCTTCATCTATAATATAAGTACTTCTCTCAACACCCATACTTACCTTGCCGTAAAGCTTCTTCTCCTTCCACACATCATAGGCAGTAATCGCTTTTAAATCAGGATCAGACAGCAAAATAAAGGGCAGGCCGTATTTATCCGCAAATTTCTGGTGTGAGTCCGTACTGTCTTTGCTGATTCCGATAATAACCGCATTGACAGCCCGGAATTCTCCATAGAGCCCGCCAAAGGCGCATGCCTGTTTGGTACAGCCCGGTGTATCGTCCTTGGGATAAAAATACAGGACTACCTTTTTCCCATGAAAATCAGACAGGGAAACTTCTTTTCCTTCTTTGTCAGACAAAGTAAATTCAGGTGCTTTTACATTTTTTTCCAACATATTATTCCTCTCCTTTACTCTTTTTATTGTTATACTTATCTCGGTAAGCTGCTTTCAGCTTTTCTAATGCCCTTATGGGATCTCCCTTCGATTCCGTCAATATGGTATTTACTTTATCATATCCTAAATCTGCTGTAAAGGCAGTTGCAAAGGCGCAGGAGCTTTCTAACAGTTCCCGGCATCTTTCTTCATTGGGCTTTATTAATGCCACACATTTCGTTCTGAAAAGTTTAGTGGCATTGATTAAGAGCTTTAAATTTTGAAGCAGGGAATCGGCAATCAACGGCAGGAACGCATTCAATTCAAATTCGCCATGCGATGCCGCCATGGCTACGGCATAATCATTCGCCATAACCTTCATGGCCACCTGCATGACCATTTCCGGAATTACGGGATTCACCTTGCCGGGCATTATGGTGCTTCCCTTTTGGAGCGGGGCAAGAAGGATCTCCGATAACCCTCCCCCGGGACCGGAATTCATAAGCCGCAAATCATTCGCTATTTTCATAAGGTTTACGGCAAGAGCCTTTAGCAGACCGGATACCTCCGCAAATACATCATTATTCTGGGTAATATCCATGGGATACTCTGCCGCTGCAAGTCCTATCCCCGTTAATTCCCGTAATTCTTCTATCACCATAAACCGGTATTTTCTGTCTGCGTTATTGCCGCCTCCCACGGCAGTTCCTCCGATATTTACCTGCCTGAGACGCTCTTCCACCTTATATAACCGCCACCGGTCCCTGGAAATTGCCTGGGCATAGGAGCCGAATTCCTGTCCCAGTGTTATGGGAACGGCATCCATCATTTCCGTTCTGCCCAGCTTTTGAATGTTCTCAAATTCCTTCTCTTTTTCCTGTAGCGACTGCTGCAGCTTGGCGCAGCTCTCACTAAGCTTCCGAAGCAGCCGAATTGCCGCAATGCGCAGTGCCGTAGGATACACATCGTTTGTGGACTGCCCGCGGTTAACATCATCTAGGGGATGAAGGATATCATATCTTCCGCAGGAAAAGCCAAGCCTTTGTAATGATAAATTGGCGACAACCTCGTTCACGTTCATATGGGCGGAGGTTCCTGCTCCCCCCTGGAGGGCATCCGTGAGAAAGAAATGATCCGCTTTTCCCTCTAAAATCATATCACAGGCTTCTATTATTGCCCCGTAGATCCCTTCTCTTCCAATCTTCAGCTTTTTATAGGTCAAAGCCGCCGCTTTTTTTACCGTTACCATAGCATAAATAAGCTCTTTGTCTGTTTTTTTATCCTGTAAATCAAAGTTTGCCATTGCCCTGGCCGTTTGGATACCGTATAGTATTTCATCATCAAGCTGCAGTTTACCGATATCGTCTTCTTCCCTTCGCATAGACCTACTCCTCCATTTCCATTAAAATATGGGGAAACATGGAAATGCTCCGTTTCAAAATCCCCTGCATATAAGCAATCAAAATACCGTAATTGGTAATGGGAACCTGCTGATCCCGGGCACACTTCTGGCGGTATTTCATTTCCCGGTCGTTCAGCATACATCCGCCGCAGTGCACGATCAGCTTATAATCCGACAATTCCCCGGGAAACTCCATACCCGAAGTGGATTCGAAAATTATCTGTTTTCCGGTATAAGCTTTTATCCATCTGGGGAGCTTTACCGTACCGATATCATCACACTGCCTGTGATGGGTACATCCTTCGGAAATTAATACCTTATCCCCCTCCTGCAGGACTTCCAATGCCTTTGCCCCTTTTACGGCAGTCTGCAGAAGTCCTTTATATCTGGCAAAAAGAATAGAAAAGGAGGTCAGCCAAATGTCCTTCGGGGTATCTGCCGACACCTTTGCAAAGACCTGGCTGTCCGTAATGACAAGCTTTGGCTTTTTTCCCAGATTCGAAAGAGCTTCGCGGAGCTCATATTCCTTAACCACAATGGCGGCGGCATCTGCTTCCAGTATGTCACGTATCGTCTGCTGTTGAGGCAGTATCAGCCGGCCCTTGGGAGCTGCCTTATCAATGGGGGTAACAAGGACAACAAAATCGGATGGCTGCAGCAAATCCCCCACAAGCATGAATTTAGATTCCGTTGTATGGGCTAAGGCAGCTATTCTTTCCTTCAGCTTATCCACATTGTATCCGGTCCTGGCGCTGACTGCCATTTCATTTGCGTTTTCGAAATCATTACCAGTTATTTTCTCTGAGTGAATGGTATTCTCATTTTTTAAATCCGCTTTATTATAAATCACAAGAAAGGGTATCTTCTTATTTTTAAAGATGGCAATCAGCTCTTCATCCTCTTTTGTCCTGCCTTTAGCAAAATCAATCACCAAAACGGCGACATCGGTCTTATTCAGGACCTGTCTGGTTTTTTTAATGCGAAGCTCTCCCAGGGAACCCCTGTCGTCAATTCCGGGAGTATCTATTATCATAACAGGTCCCAGGGGCAACAGCTCCATAGCTTTAAAAACAGGATCCGTAGTCGTGCCTTTTACATCGGATACGATGGCCAGCTCCTGTCCGGTGACAGCATTCACAATACTGGATTTACCGGCATTTCTTCTGCCAAAGAATCCGATATGTATACGGTTTGCAGATGGTGTGTCATTTAATCCCATAGCTCTTCTCCTTCCTGAAAACTAAATCTTACAGCTGCTTAACCGTATTTTAATTTTTACCTGTTTTCCATTAAAAATAAAAACCTTGTCAGGATTAAAATCTAAAATCACGGCTTCCCTCACCGATATTGGCCAAATTCCTCTTAACAATTCCCAGCACCTTTTCATTGGGGATTTTCCTGATTTCTCTTTCTATGAGCTCTTCACCGGTTCTTTTTGTTTCGGGACAGGCATAGTCCTCCAGATATTCCTTTAACGTCATGAGAGCATTAGGATGACAGCAGTTTAATATCTGTCCGCTCTTACACAGACTCATAAATCTGTCTCCGGTTCTGCCTTCCCGGTAGCATGCCGTACAAAAGCTGGGTATATAATCCATTTCCATTAGCCATTTCACCACTTCATCCAGGGTTCTTCTGTCACTGACATCAAATTGTGAAGAATTTTCATCCTCCTCTTCCGGTTCATAATAGCCTCCCACACTGGTCTTTGAGCCTCCGCTGATCTGCGAGATTCCCAGATGCAGCACCCGTTCCCTGCATTCCTTGCTTTCTCTGGTAGATACAATCATACCGGTATAAGGTACGGATACACGGATACATGCCACCAGCTTGGCAAATATGTCGTCATTAATACCATTGTCAAAGGCACCGGGATCAATGTCGTCGGCAGGCCGGATTCTGGGAACGCTTATGGTATGGGGGCCAACTCCGAATACGGCTTCCAGATGCTCCGCATGCATTAATAGGGCAGCGAATTCATAACGGTATAGCTCCAGGCCGAAAAGCACTCCTATACCTACATCATCGATACCTCCTTGCATGGCTCTGTCCATGGCTTCCGTATGGTAAGCATAATCATGCTTAGGTCCCGTAGGATGCAGTTTTTCATAGCTTTCCTTGTGATAAGTTTCCTGAAAAAGAATATAAGTACCGATTCCCGCCTCCTTCAGCTTTTTATAATTTTCTACGGTAGTAGCCGCTATATTCACATTCACACGCCTTATGGCCCCATTTTTATGCTTAATGTCATAAATAGTCTTAATGCTTTCCAGGACGTATTCAATGGGATTGTTTACCGGATCCTCCCCTGTCTCTATGGCAAGCCTTTTATGCCCCATATCCTGCAGGGCTATCACTTCCCTGCGTATTTCCTCCTGGGTCATTTTCTTTCTGGTAATATGCTTGTTCTTCATGTGATAAGGACAGTATACACAGCCGTTTACACAGTAATTGGACAGGTAAAGGGGGGCAAATAAAACGATACGGTTCCCGTAAAAATCCTTTTTGATCTGTTCTGCGAGAGCATAAATTTCCTTGTTTTTTTCTTCCAGTTCACAGTCAAGGAGTACCGCCGCCTCTTTGTGGGTCAGCCCTTTCAGCTGCCTTGCCTTTTTAAGAATGCCGTCAATCAAAGCAGCGTTGTTCTTGTTCTTTTCGGCATAAGCCAAGGTTTCCAGAACCTCTTTGTGTGATATGAATTCTTCTGCCTTTGATGATTTTGGATTATACATAAAAAACTCCTTTCTTATTCGGGTCAGATTCTTCTTTCCCTTCAGTTTTGAGATTTATAGTCCCCACGGGAAACCGCTATCCGGCAGCCAATGCTTTCCATACGCCTTTGCAGGCAGAAACGGCATTCGGCTGCTTCATCCCCCGTGCAGATTTTATTGTCATAAAGCATATATTTGCTCCTTACCGTAACCGGTGACAGATTCGGCATTACCACATTTGCTCCGGCCAGAATCCCCAGCTCCCTCCCCTTCGGGTTGATTGTACCAAGAGCTGTTGTGGCAGGCAACAAAACGGCCGGGAGCATTAAGCGGATGATACTAAGGAGAACCAATGTCTGAGCAAGGGTTCCCGCTTTCCTTTGGGCAAAGGGGGTTTCATGATGAGGAATAAAGGGTCCTATTCCTACCATGTGAGGATTCAGCTCCTTCATAAACAATAAATCCTCCACCAGACAATCCACGGTCTGGTAAGGAGAACCTACCATAAAGCCGCATCCCACCTGATAACCGATTTCCTTTAATTCATACAGGCATTGCTTTCTGTATGCCAGGGACATAGACCCGGGATGGAGCCTGTTATAATGTTCTTCATTAGCGGTTTCATGCCTCAGCAGGTAACGGTCGGCACCCGCATGAAAAAAAGCCTTATAGGATTCATAGCTTTTCTCTCCCAGGGACAAGGTAAGGGCACAATCGGGATGGCTTTCTTTGATGGAGCTGATAATATCCGTCATCTTCTCATCCGTGTAATAGCCATCCTCCCCTCCCTGAAGGACAAAGGTCCGAAATCCCAATTCATATCCCGCCCTACAGCAATCCATAATCTGAGCCTTGGTCAACCGGTATCTGTCCGCCTTCCCGTTACTTCTGCGGATACCGCAGTAATAACAGTCATTTTTACAGTAATTTGTAAATTCAATAAGCCCGCGTATATAAATATCCTTTCCATAGTATTCTTCCCTGACCGTCCTTGCTCTTTCAAAAAGATATTCCGTAATCTCAGGGTCCCTTACCGTTATCAGCCGCTTCCATTCTTCTGCCGTAAGGGAGCCTGAGCCCTGCAGCTTATCAACCAGCCGTTTCATCATCATTATCCTCTTTTTTCTTTCCGGTAATTTTTGAAAAAGCTGTCTTGGTACTGATTCCCGGAAGCTTTCCCAGCTTTCCGGATAGCGCACTGATGACGTCCTGGGGCGCATCAATGGCAATGCTTATAATATGTATTCCCTTTTCCCTGTAAGGCAATCCCATTCTTCCAATGATAAACTTTCCGTATTCGTGCAGAATATCATTCATTTTCCAAACGGATTCTTCATTTTCAATTATGATGCCGATAACGGCCACTCTTGTTTCCATGATAAAACCTCCATTATGTTTCATCTTCCCTGTGCATTCGTGTGCATCCCCCGGAGGGAAAACAAGATGAGCCTGCAAGCAGCCTCACTTGTCAGGAATTAAAAAAAAGCGCCAAAAAGGCGCAATATTATCATAGATAATATGAAGTTAAATACGACAGAGCCTGCCGCACCTTCCGCCTTATATCCTGTATTCGGTGTCAGAATAAATATGTTATTCTTTGTCAAAAGATATTCTCATGACGCAGCTTTATTTTACTTTATAATATATGCTATCCTTTGTCAAACTATTTTAAATGGTAATATAAGCTCCGGTTACTATTCAGCCATGCCATTCATACTGTGCCAGAATATCCAAATATGCCCGAATCAGCATTTATTTACGAACCAGATATTTTCTCATATCAATAGCACAGGCAACCAGGATAATCGAACCTTTGATGATATACTGCAGGTTTTGGTTTATTGACAGGAAATTCAATGCTACAAATATGATACGCAATATGAAGACCCCCATTACCACACCACTGATTTTACCGGTACCGCCTACAAAAGATACTCCTCCGATTACACAGGCCGCAATAGCATCACTTTCATAATTCAATCCGGTATTGGCCTGATTCGATCCAATACGTGCCGACTCAATAAAGCCGGTAATTCCATACATGCATCCTGCTAAGGTGTGGACTAAAATAGTAGTTTTCGCAACATTAACACCGGAAACATTAGCAGCCTCCGGATTGGATCCCACCGCAAACATGTTTTTTCCAAATGCTGTTTTATTCCATACAAACCACATAAAGGCTATAATAATGCAGGCATACCAGACATAGTTTGGAATCGGTACGCCAAAAAATTTTACAATACTTCCCGTGACAAAATTCTTAAAGGAATTATCCAGGCCTGACAAAGGCTGCCCGTTGTTGCCGTTCAGCATGATGTACATTAATAATACGCCATATACAATCAGCTGCGTTGCCAAGGTAACAATAAAAGGATGTAATTTAAATTTTGCAACAAAAAATCCGTTTACCCATCCTACAATACCTCCGACAACAATAACAATCAGAATAACAAGAGGAATCGGCATAACAGGCAGCTTCGGAAATATCTTAGTTGCATAGGTGACGGCCTGCAGCAGGGAAGCTGAAACACAGGCAGTCAATCCTACGACACGTCCTGCCGAAAGATCCGTACCTGTAAGTACGATTGTTCCTGCTATCCCACATGCAATTGGGATATTAGCTGCGGATAAAGATATAATATTAACCAATGAGGATACACTTAAGAACCTGTGATTCTGTGTATATGTATATATGGCAGCAATAATAATCAGCACATAGAGCGCATTATTAATCACAGCTTCTTTCCACAATATTATTTTATCTCTGCTGTCTAACACCTTATATTTCCCATAACCAGACTTTATTTTTATAAATGTTTTCATCCTATCGGCCTCCTCTATACATATTTCGCGGCATACGTCATAATCTGCTCCTGGGTAGCTTCTTTTGCAGAAACCTCCCCTGCAAGACGGCCGCCTGACATAATCAGTATTCTGTCACAGATTCCAAGCAGTTCCGGCATCTCCGAAGATACTACAATAACGACCTTCCCTTTATTCGCCATGTCAATTATCAGCTGGTAAATTTCATATTTTGCCCCCACATCAATACCGCGGGTCGGCTCGTCAAGCAGCAGAACCTCCGGCTCTGTCAGGAGCCATCTTCCGAGAATTACCTTCTGCTGGTTTCCCCCCGACAGGGCCCGAATCTTTGTCTCCTGTGTGGGAGTCTTGGTCCTCATGGCATCAATAGACCATTGTGTATCCTTTTTCATGGAACCTTCACTAAGATACCATCCATATCTTTTATGCTTCCTTAAGCTGGCGATAACCGTATTTTCCCGGATATTTAAGACACTAAAAATGCCGGTAGTACGCCGTTCCTCCGTAAGAAGCGCAAAGCCGTTCTTAATGGACTCTTCCGCATTACGGTTCTGAACCACTTTTCCATTTAATTTGATAGTTCCTGATTTTCTTGCGGCAATTCCAAAAATGTTTTCTAAGGTTTCCGTACGCCCGCTTCCGTCCAGGCCGGCTAAGCCCACAATTTCTCCTTTTCGTACCTTAAATGATACCTCTTTCAATAAGGAATACTGTGCCGTCAGGTGTTCCACCTCCAGTACCACCTTCCCCGGTCTATTCGTCTTTGGCGGAAATTGATTTGAAAGCTCACGCCCAACCATAAGCTTAATCATATCCTCCATTGCTAATTGTCCGGCCGGCTTTGTAGCAATCCATTTTCCATCCCTCATTATGGTAATTTCATCTGATATCCGCTTAATTTCCGCCATTTTATGAGAAATATAAATAATACCGCAGCCCCGGTCTCTCAGCATATTAATTATTTTAAACAGATGTTCTACCTCCTGCTCTGTTAAAGAAGAGGTAGGTTCATCTAAAACTATAATTTTTGAATGAAAGGACACTGCTTTTGCAATTTCCGCCATCTGCCGCTGGGATACAGGCATTGTACTCATAATACGCCTTGGATCTATTTCCATTCCCAAATCCTCAAACACCTTTTTCGTATCTTCATATATCTTCTTTTCATCCACCAGGATACCGCCCTTTTTGGGATATCTCCCAAGCCAGATATTATCCATCACACTTCTCTTAAGGGCCTGGTTCAATTCCTGATGCACCATAGCAACACCGTTTTCCAGCGCCTCCTTTGCATTTTTAAAATCTATCTCTTTCCCTTCTAATTTAATTGTCCCTCCATCTTTCTCATAAATTCCGAAAAGACACTTCATCAGGGTGGATTTTCCGGCACCATTTTCTCCCATCAGTGCATGGACGGTACCTTTTTTAACGGTAAGAGAAACGCTATCCAATGCTTTTACTCCCGGAAAATCTTTAGAGATATCTGTCATTTGTAATAAAATATCCTGTCCCATCCTATCTCCTCCAGCTGCTATTAATTGCTTATTAAGAAACGGCCTCCATACCGCTGGCGGCCGTTCCTTATATGCTGCTATCTGTTATGAACCAATCACACAAACCGTGTATCTTTATTCTTCTCCCGTATAAGTCGCATAGGGAATGAAAATTTTATTGCCGACCTTTTCAGAAATATTATAATTATCCGTTCCCTCCATTAACGCTTTTCCTGAAGCCGCATTCTTTGCTAAATCTGCAATACAGGCAGCCATACCTGCCGCATCCTGTTTGATGGTTCCGGTCATCTTTCCGTCTGTAATCAGCTGTTTTGCGGCATCGGTAGCATCTACACCGAATACCGGAATTGTTGTACAGTCGGCTGTTCCAAGATTATAGCCTTTGTCATTTAATGCGGAGATTGCACCTTCTGCCATTCCGTCGTTATTACAAATGACTAATTCGATCATATTTCCGTTTTCTTCATTATATTGTGAAAGATTTGTAGTCATATAATTGTTTGCTGCCGTTGCACTCCAGTTTCCGTCCTGGTCAACCTGGTATTTATCCGAGTTGGAAGAATCAAAATATTCAAGGACCGGTTTTTGTGCGGCTTCCAAAATAGCATCCGCATCTTCCACAGCATATTGGGTACGGTAGATTGCTTCTACATTTCCTAACTGACCCATGAACATGGCATAAGATATTTTCCCATCCTTATTCAAATCCATGCCGTCAAAATTCTCCACTGCATAATTACCAATCATTTCACCCTGCATATGACCTGCCTCAGGGGCGTCGGTCCCTACAAATGCACACTGATCATAGCTGCCAAGTACCGTACCTTCCTCTTCATCACCTTCTACCGCCCGGTTAAAGAAAATAACAGGAATTCCGGCTGCTTTAGCCTTGTCAACAATCTGTGCGGAAGCATCTACGGCTCCGGATGTTACGATATTAACAATTAAAATATTGGCACCTGTCTGGATTGCCGTATCAATCTGCTCGTTTTGTGTCGTTTGGTTGCTGTTTCCGTCATAATCCTGATAAGTAACTCCCAGTTCGTCCAGCTTTGCATCCAATGCGGTACGGACCGATGCAATATAGGTATCTGAGTATGTATAATAGAATACCGCCACATTGGCGTCTTCCATTTCCGGCTCTTCTGCTTCTTCTTTTGCTTCCTCCGTGGCCGCAGAGCCGGAAGCTTCTGTTTTAGCCGTGTCCGATGAAGCTTCCGGATTGTCGGAAGACCCGCATCCTGCTAATAAGGCAATTGCCATCACTGCCGATAATAATAGGCTTACTGACTTCTTTTTCATTGATAATACCCTCCTATACTCTTTCATAATTGGAAGTATATCATCGGTCTTCTTCGAATCCCATGCGATTATTTATGAATATGGTAAGAAATTCTACACATTTTATTAATTTTCCTTATCAAAGGCAAATATAGCCCTCTGGCACTCCTCATTGTACATGTTTTCCCGGGTCACCAGCATGGTGGAGGTATTGACTTCCTCAGAATCCAGTGAAAATCCGTTCAGCAGCTGGTATGCACTTTCCATTCCCAGATAACCCATTGCATAGGGATTTTGAACTACCAGTGCATCGACTTCTCCCAATTCAAGCATTCCCACAGAAACTACATTACTGTCAAAAGCAACTACGGTCGTGGTATCTGCCATATCCAGCTCCCTGATTGCATATCCCACTCCTAAGCTGGTCCATTCATTAAAAGTGACAACAATATTGATTTCCGGATGGGCCGCAAGCATTTTCATTGTCTCTTCCTTGGCAATTTCGGTGGACGAAAGTACATTAATGGATGCCACAATCTCAGCCCGTTCATCCTTTGCTACCGTGTCACGAAATCCTTTTTCTCTTGTCTGTCCATTTTCCGAATTTTTATCAAAATTTACGATTCCAATATGCAATACCGGGCTGCCGCACTCCAATGCTGCCTTTCCGGCAGTGCATCCGGCTTCATAATTATCCGTTCCTATCCTGCAGCTTACTAAGCTGCTGTTTACATCACTGTCAATAACAATGATTTTCACTCCTTTATTGGCAGCCCTGTTTATGGCCTCCGCATTTGCCATATAGTCCACTGCGGAAAAAACGATGGCGTCTGCTCCGTCAGAAACCGCCTGATCGATCATGGTATTTTGTGTCTCATAATCTTCCTCATTCTCAGGTCCTTCAAAAATCAGATTTAAATTATATTCGGCACTTGCAGCATTTGCTCCTGAATATACGGATTTCCAAAAGGCTGAATTTGTAGATTTCGTAATTAATGCTACCTGATATTTCTTCACACTGCTGGTATTATCCTTTTTGTTATTTAGAAATTCATCCTTTCCGCAGCCGGATAAAAGCAGGGTGCAAGGCAGCAGGGCTATGATTATCCCTACTAATGTTATCTTTTTTTTATTTTTCACTGTACTCACCCTCCCTCACCTTAGGCATGCGGATGGTAACGCAGGTCCCTTTATCCAGTTCGCTTGTAATCATAAGCCCAAAGCTGCTTCCAAAATATATCTTTATGCGGTCATTCACATTTTTAATCCCAATTCCTGTTCTGTCACCCGATTCCCTATATAGGATCTCACTGCATTGTTCCCTGGTCATTCCAACTCCGTTATCCTCAACGGTAAATAGGATGTCTTCTCCTGACTGATGAATTCCAATTTTAATCATCCCTTCATCGACCATCCTGTTTAATCCATGATAAATGGCATTTTCAATAATTGGCTGGAGCGTGATTTTATTACAGAGGTATCCCAGACATTCTTCATCCACATCAATAGAATAGGTGAATTGGTTTTTATATCGGAACTTTTCTATTTTCAGATAGCTTTCGGCATGCTGCACCTCTTTTTTGATTGGAATCAACTCATGTCCCCTGCTGATACTGATACGAAACAAGCGTGCCAGAGAATTTACCATCTCTTCCGCATCCTGGTTTCTTCCGCCCTCGCAGAGCCAGGCAATTGCATCCAGGGTATTATATAAAAAATGCGGATTGATCTGGGCCTGGAGAGCCTTTAGCTCTGTTTTTCTTAGAATGACCTCTTCCTCACGTACCTTTTCCATTAGTCTTTGAATACGTATCACCATATGACCGAAGGAGCTTGAAAGTGCATTTATTTCACTGGTACCCCGGACCTGCTTAAAATGAAAATGTTCGGCATTACCCTCAAAGGAGCCTATTGCATCTGCAAGGTTTTTTGCCGGCTTCGAAAATAATTTGGAAAATATCCAGCCGACCGCAAAGCTGGCAATTAGTACAAGACTAAGTATGATCAATAAAAGCCTGCCCAGCTTTTCCACTTTTGCCGTTATCATTTCATCTACATAGCAAACGCCGACAATTCTCCAATTGCAGTTTTCCAGCGTATGGACAGTGTAGATTACATTAGAGCGGACAAAGGTACCTTCCTGCAGGTTACCGGTATTTTCCTCCTTCAGCCCCGAATAAATCAGCTGCTGCTGGGGATGGTAAATGATATTACCTTTATTATCAATGATATAGCAATAGCCATGCTGTCCAATGCCCACATCATCCACATAATTAGCTATATTGGAGAACCGGATATCCATTGTGACCTGTATTTCTTTTCCATCGTAGTCTGTTAAACGTTGTGAAAGCGTAACCACCCATGGATAGTAGTCGACAAACAATGACTCTACATGAGGTTTTGTAATATTAAATTTATCTCCATTCTTAGTAAGCTCTATGTAAGAAAGATTTTTTAACCATTTTTCCTTGGTTTCCCGACCGTCGGACCAGCAGTCGGTTAGATTTCCTCTTTCATCATAGGTCATTATTGCCACAACATCAGACCGTACCTTTACAAGCCCCCGGATAAATTCGTCCCGGTCCGCCCCGTCTTCCGTTATATTATTCTGAATGATATCCATGACGGAACGCATATCATTTGTATAATTCTCCAGCGTATTTTGAACCTGCACAATAGTCTGTTCACTGCCGGTAACAGCATTTTCCTCCATGGTCCTCCGGTAGATTCTGATAAAAATCAGCATAACGGCAATGGATGTTACCAGTACAATAAAAGTAACCAGGGTTGTAAAAATACCGGATAGTGAAATGTTCCAGGATATTCCGTTTTCTTTTTTGTCTTTACCGCTCATTACTCCTCCTGCAACTAATCGGTGAAAATCCGGTTTCTTTTTTAAAACAATAACTAAAATAGTGCTGATCCCGGTAGCCGCATGCCTCCGTAATCTCTCTTATTTTCATGGAGGTACAAAGAAGAAGCTCCTTTGCCTTTTCCATACGCTTCCGGGTTAAAATTTCTATAAATGTACTTCCGGTGCTTTTCTTAATTAACGCACTGAGATAATTAGGACTTACCGCAATCTCCTCACTGACGGACACTAAGGATAAATCCTGTTCCTGATATCTCGTATAAATAATTTCAATGGCTTTATCACACAGCACTTCACTGCTCTTCTTTCTTTGCTCATAAATTAGTTTTTTTGCCTCTCTGCATAATTGATTGTAGCTATTGACCATCTTTGTCATTTGTTCAGATAAGGTGAGATTCTTAAAGGGAAAATATTTCTGCAGTTCCTGTATGGCTTCGTCTCCTGCAACGGTATAAACTACCCGGTAGATATCCGTTACCACCTGCATCATGAGAAAATTAGCAATAACAGGTGATATTCTGCCGCTGCAAATGCTTAATTCAAACTTCTTAAGATATTGCTCTAATTCTTCAAAGCTCCCTCCCCGAAGAAGCCCTTCCACATTGCTGATAGCCGACTGCACCATCTCCTGGTCAAAATCATCAATCCGTTCCTCATCGGCAATAAAATGAACCTTTTCTTCACTTTCACCTGAGTAGCTTATGGCATTCATCGCTTCCAGATAACATTCACGGCAGTTTTCCAGATTATCTATGCTTCTGCTGACACCTACGCCGCACTCCAGATGCATGATCCGCCCTACGCTTTGAACAATTTCATTTACCAGAATATGCAGATATTTTCCAAGTGCCGTTCGCGTAGCAGCTAATATGGAAACCACTCTTCCATTCAGATAGCAGCTGGCATATTTCACATACTTTTTTAAAATCATATCCACCGCATTCACACTGGACCGGTTTGTTCGATTTTCACCTGACTGATCCATGATTTTTGTCACGATCACGGCAAAATGCAGCACCTCCGTATTTTTACTCCGCAAAAGCCCGCAATTAATGGCATTTTTCATAAATTCTTCATTTTTACTGCCTGTAATATCTTCCTGAAAGCCGTCTAAGAGAAGCGGAAGAAGAAATTCCGATTTTTCCAGCTGTTCCCGGACCAATGCAGTTGAATTAAATTCCCTGAACTTTTTATCAATTATTTCTTTTATTTTAGAAAGCTCCGTCTCCAATTCTTTGGATGAGATGGGTTTTAAGAGGTAGCTTATTATATTATATTGAATTGCCTGCTGTGCATAGGAAAACTCATCGAATCCACTTAAAAAAACAATCTGTGTCGCCGGGCGTACCTCCCTGACCTGTCTTGCCAGTTCTATTCCTGATAAAAACGGCATACGAATATCCGTCAAAAGCAAATCCGGCTCCAATTTTTCTACCACTTCCAATGCGTCAACCCCATTCTCCGCCTCTCCAATCAACCGAAAACCAATTTTTTCCCAGTCTACCTTTTGTATAATACCTTTTCTGATTTCTTCTTCATCATCCGCAACAATTACCGTATACATAAACCCTCCTTTTTTATTCATTAGCCTTTCCCCATAATCCTTAACACTTAATTATATAATGATATATTAAGCACTCACAATACGATTTCTTATGATGAAGGTACAGATATTTACTCTACTAAAAAAAGACGTATAAAAACGTCTTTTTTTAGTATTATCGTTATTTAAATTCATGTATTTTTGCTGTCTCTACACCTCTTTATTTACCTCCACGCCTTTTATATCCTCTCCCAGCATTTTTTGGTTCTGAATCATATTTTTTAATTCATTCAGCAGCTTGTTAAATTCAGGATCGGCTTCCAGCAGCCGCCTTGGGCCAGTGCTGCTGTCCACAGCGGATATTTCCTTATTTTTAGCATTTTCCTTTTGCTGAGCTTTTTCCTTTTCTTCCTTTTCCTTTTCTTCCTTTTCTTCTATTTTTTCATTTGCCTCTTCCGTTTGTTCGTCAACCTTGTCCTTCACATTATCCATAAGCATTCCGATAATTTCTTTACCGGCACTTCGGATGATATCTTGTGCTTCTTTATTGGCATCCGCCATAGCATGACTTTTCAGCCTTTCTATTTTTATAGCTGATATCGTCCTGTTTTCATTAATAAGTTCTTTCTCGGCATCATCCGTCAGTCCCCGCCAGTAATTTTCCATACCATCATACTCTAATGCGGCCTGCTGATATTCCGTTAATGGGCCCATATTGTTAAGACGTTCCTTTTCCTCTTCGGATAAAGTCTCAGCAGATCCGCACGCTATTCTGCTCTGCTTTTCCAAAAGCTCCAGATTCTTCTGCTCTTCACTATCATCAGCTATTCCATAAGCTTCCTTTATTTCCTGTTTCTGATCATTTATCTTATTAATCTCATCCTGCGCCTGTTTTTTCTCCCTCTGCAATTCGTTAGCATGCTGAGCTCGTTCATTAAGGATTTCATCCGTTTCCATATCACCGGTAAATGCACTTAATATGACTTTTATGGCGTTTTTCCGGGCTTCTATTTTTTTCAGGGCAATATCGTCCTGACACAGGTTCAGGTCTCCTGCATAAATAGCGTCTCCTGTCTTACCCTTTTCATTATTTTCCCCACTCTGTTCATCATCCGAACCGGCCTCCTCACTGCGTCCAGTCATATTGCTCTTATCAGTACCGCCGTAATAAATAGTCGTTTTATCCTTGTTATGTATATTGCTTACAGGCATATAAAATCCTCCTTGAAATTTTTTGGGAAATCCATTTACATTCTTTTAATTTTATATCGGATAAAAACGCTAAAGTGTTACCATTACCGGCTATTGTTATATTTTCTTAAGAAATCGGGCAGCTAAAACGCGTAAGTCTGGATTCCGGCTTACGCGTTTTCCGTATCCTATTTTACTATGCTGCTTTTTCTTCACTTTTATCCTTAAAAATGATTCTTAATATCGGGAAAAATACCCAAAATGAAATGGCACAATTAATGATCATGGTTATGATATCCGCTACGGTCATTCCAATGTCCCGTCCCATTATATCCATAAAGAGATTATAGATAGGTGTCTTATACAGCCCCTGCAAAGCGGCTGCTCCTACCGAGATGATTACCCAGGCAATAAAATACCATACCGCGGCCTTTATAACACTCGTTTTCGATTTAAATGTCACGTTCCTCTGCAGATAAAAATTGATAATCTGCGCAATGAATAAGGTAATCTCGACTGCGAGAAAGTATGCCAGTCCGCCGCCGCCTCCCTTTGCAATATTTCCTGCCGCATAATCAAATACAAAATACGTACTTCCATCAAGGTTTCGGCCAATAGACAGTATCTGAAAATTTGTACTCACAAGAGATGTGAAACTAAATATATACTTGATTAAAGGCATCAAAACCATCTGCAATACCGTTACCCCGTTACTGATGATGAAGAATACGATAAACTGTGCAATTCCCGGATATCTTTCCTTAAAACGATTCCAGACGGTTGCTTTGTTTTCCGGTTTTTTTATTTTTGTTGTCATATTTTCCTCCTGTCTATTTCTTCCTATTCTTAAAAAACCCTTTGATTAAATTTTTCATTCCTTTACAGAAATGACCGTTTACTATTTCCAGCATGGCATATGCCATTTCCATACTGACCGCTCCACCCGTCATTTTTGCAATTCCCCGGAAGGGTATATTGTAGGTAAAGAACACATTTAAATCAGGGGTCCCTTTTTCCATACTTCGATCCTTAATTATCGTCAGTATCCTGCAGATCGCTCTGGCAAGAAGGCTCTTAGAATACTGCATCTGGCAGACCGCATCATTGATATCCAGGTCACTGTTTCTATCCCATTTGCTTTCCGGAACCGGACGCCCTAATAATACTGCAAATTCCTCATCAGAAACTTTCCTGATATCCGCCTGTCTGTAAGAAGGCAGTTCTCCTTCATAAGGAAAGGGTGCGCCTGTTCCCGTAAGGGTGACCTCCGCCTCCAGCCTTATGTCTTTCACATTGGAGCCAACCATTATCTTATAAGTCCCGCCTTCTACTTCCCATTTATTTGTCTTCACATTATAATACCGGAATGCTTTATCATCCAGCATAATAGTTACGGTCCGGCTTTCCCCTGCCCTTAGGAAGACCTTCTGAAAGCCCTTCAGCTCTTTTGCAGGACGGTACATGCTCCCATTTTCAGCACCAATATATACCTGCACTACCTCCGCGCCGTCTGCCTCTCCGGTATTGGTAAGCTTTATTGTTACCTGTTTACCGTCTGTCCGGATATCAGAATAGGTGAAGGCAGTATAGCTTAAGCCGAAACCAAAGGGAAATGCTACGGGAATGTCGGCAGTTTCATAGTAACGGTAACCCACATAAAGACCTTCCCTGTACTCTGCTGTTTTTTCCTCTCCCGGGTAGTAGTGATATGCCGGCGTATCTTCATATTTTACAGGATAAGTTTCACTAAGTCTTCCGCTTGGACAAGCTTTTCCGGTAATAACATTTAGTATGGCGCCTGCCCCTGCCTGACCTGCAAGATACCCATGGACCACCGCTTTTGCATGGGATAACCATGTCATTTCCACTACGGAACCGGCAGACATAATCACAACGATATTTGTATTAACTTCTTCTATTGCCTTTAACAGCTCTATCTGGTTTTCCGCCATGTGCATATGGATACGGTCCATACCCTCCGATTCCGCCATCTCATCCAATCCTAAATATAACAGCACGGCATCTGCTTTTTTCGCTAATTCTATGGCATGGTTCTTCCGTGTTTCATCCTTATGACCGTTCCTTAAGAACCCCTGTTCATAGCCAATCATATCTAATTCCGACTTTGCTATGGCATCCAGCGAATTGTCAAGCCTGGTTGGATTGACCACACTGGACCCTGCTCCCTGATAACGGGGATTTTTTGCAAAATCGCCAATAACAGCTACCTTCGTCCCTGTCTTCAAAGGGAGTAATTGATTATCATTCTTTAATAAAACAATACATTCCTCAGCCGCTTTTTCCGCCATCCTGTGATGCAGCTCCACATCAAATTCCTGATTTTTCTTTCCCTTTACATTACAGGTATCAAAAATGACACTCAGTAATTCGTCCACTCTTTTATCCAAGAGCTCTTCACTTAATGCTCCTTTTTTTACCGCCTCTAAAAGTTCTCTTATCCCGTCCTTTCCGGTTGTGGGCATTTCCAAATGGCTTCCTGCCTTTACCCCGTCCGTGTGACTATTGCTTGCGCCCCAGTCCGATACCACAAAGCCGTCAAATTTCCACTCATCCACTAAAATCGCCTGAAGCAAATGCTCATTTTCATTCGCATAGACTCCATTGATTTTATTGTAAGAAGTCATGATGGTTTTTGCTTTTCCTTCTTTTACGGCTATCTCAAAACCTGTGGTATAAATTTCTCGAAAAGTCCTTTCATCAACTACGGAATCGTTTGACATTCTTCGCAGCTCCTGGCTGTTCGCTGCGAAATGCTTTGGGCATGCAGCTACTCCTTTACTCTGAATTCCTCTGATATATCCGGCTGCCATCTTTCCGGACAAATAAGGATCTTCACTGAAATATTCAAAATTACGTCCGCATAAAAGGCTCCTTTTTATGTTGAGACCCGGTCCCAAAAGCACATTTACTCCCTGCGCAGCAGCTTCCTCTCCAAGATAAGCGCCTATTTCTTCTCCAAGCTGCGGATTCCAGCTATTTGACACTGCCGCCGCCGTAGGAAAACAGGTGGCCGGCACACTGGCATTCAAGCCTAAATGATCTGCATCTCCGGCCTGTTTTCGTATCCCATGGGGCCCATCCGACAGGGTAATGGAGGGAATTCCAAGTCTTTCTATATCCATTGTATGCCAGAAATCTTTCCCGGACATCATACCGGCCTTTTCCTCTAAAGTCATTTGTTTTATTAATGCTTCATATTTCATAATTTTTTACCTCTTATTTATCAGCGAAACATAAAAAATATCATGCCTGCTATAATATTCTACGCCGCAGTGGAAAAGCTGCGGCGTATAGTATATATATCGTTCGCTACTGTTTATGACCGGTTCAATTATTTCTCGGCCAGCTGCTCATCTCCGGCCTTTCTGCGTTTATACCCTTTCGCTACCACCAGCACCTCCAGCAGCACCAGTAAGCCCGCTATTACAATATCAATTCCCATAGCCGCATACTTCCATGCAGGGGCCGCATTGCTGCTTGCTATAGCCTCATCACTGTAGGTACGGCTGTTTACAACCGTATACATAATGTTTTTGCTCGCCGTACGCATTGCCAGTACGGAAGTTGCACTCGTTGTATCCGATACATAATTTATAGTTGCATCATAGTTGGCAAGACAAATATCATTACCGTTTCTTATTTGCTGATCGGCATTCTGATAACCATATCCACCGAAATAATCGGTTAATACAAATCCTCTGAATCCCCATTCATCACGCAAGACCGTATTCAGCAGCGCATTGGAGGCGCCTGCATAGGTAGTTCCGATATAGTTAAAGGAAGACATGACTGCCTTAGCACCGCCGTCTTTTACTGCTATTTCAAAGGGCTTTAAGTAAATTTCACGAATTGCCTGCTCATTAGACCATGTACAAAGCATACTTAACCGGTTTATTTCCTGGTCATTAAGGGCAAAGTGTTTCAGATAAGCATAAACTCCAAATTCTTCGGCACCGATTACCGCATTTGCTGCAATTACGCCGCCCAGCAGACCATCTTCCGAATAATATTCAAAATTTCTGCCTGCAAAAGCGGAACGATGGTTATTCATTGCCGGAGCATACCATCCTGAAACCCCCATTTCATCTGCCATTTTACCAATGCTTCTGCCAAACTCAAGGGCGATATCCTTATTCCAGGTAGAAGCAATCATAACTGCGGAGGGGAAGCCAATGGAGCCTACTCCTGTAAAATTGTTATTAATGGAAGCCGGTCCGTCACAATCAATCGTCGATAATTTATCTACGGAAGCAATGTATGACGTTTGGTAACCGCCTAAGGCTATCAGGGTTCTCATTTCATCGATTGTCATTTGATCCAGTAAGGCATCCCAGTTAGGATCATCGTAATCCGCCCCCCGCATATCGGCAAGCTTCATTCCGTTGTCTGCACCTGTAACGGGCATAACATCTGCTTCGCTATTATAAGCAGCCGGGTCATAATTGGAATTATTAATAAAGGTTTCCACATATTCATCATTTAAATCGAATGAATCCGGCGCCGCTGTTGCTGCCGCATAATTGGCAAAACCATTCTCACGGGATAAGTAGGTTACATCTCCCTCCGCATAGGAAAATTGACTTACTGCTGCGGCAGCATCATCGGTACGCTTATTATTTTCATTATAAACCACCGTAGAATCTACCGTATAAACCTGTTCCGCTATCACATTGTGTGAATCTGCATTAATGGAAATATGGTAATCGCCGGCTTCCAGTACATAGCATCCCTCTCCGTATGTGTCAAAGGATGCCATATCCTCTGCTGCGAACGTAAGAGTCAGAACCTGTGAAGCTCCGGGCTCCAATATATCTGTCTTCTCAAAGGCAACCAGATTAGCAGAAGCCTTTTCAATTCCTCCGCTGTAGTACGGCGGATTATAATAAACCTCAACTACATCTTTACCGACTTTATCACCGGTATTGGTAACCGTAACATCAAAGCTTAAATTTCCGTTACCGTCCTCCTTCAGTTCTCCCATTTCCTGGGAAAACGAAGTATAGGACAAACCATATCCAAAAGGATACAGAACGGTATCGTCATAACTTATCAATCCCTCCGCTGCCGCCGTTTCATAAAAACGATATCCGACATAAATACCTTCCACATAATTAACAAAGGTAGGAGAAGACGGGGCTCCAAAGGATTCCGTTGTAAAATCCTCCTTCATGTTTTCGTAAACAAAATTTCCTATATTATTGTAATAGGGAGCAGCCGTTAAGTCCGCTACAAAAGTATCCGCTGTTTTTCCTGAGGGATTTATGGTTCCATTTACGATTTTCCCCAGGGCATTAAAGCCTGATTGGCCGGTTCCGGGGCACCAGACCAAGCCTTTAATTTGCTCATACTGATTCACAAAGCCAAGCTCCATTGCATTGGCTCCATTGTAAACTACAACAACATTCTCAAAGCTGCTGCAAACCAGATCCAGCATATCCTTTTCGGACCGGCTTAATTCCAGATAATGAGAACCTGCCGGGAAATCCTGATAATCTTCAGAATTATCATTATAAGTAACGGCACTAATATCTGTCGGTAAATCAGCACCTTCTCCTCCGACTCTTGTAATCACTACCATTGCCACATCCGAAAAATTTCTGGCATTTTCCATTAGTTCATCCGTATATGTAGCCACAGGCGGTTCGGGTAAGGTCCAGTCCTGTGAAAACATACCTACCGCAGGACGAACCGCATTGTAATTCGTATAAAAATCGGACAACTCCGTATTTAGGGAAAATCCTGCATTTTCTAATCCCTGCAGTAATGTAACAACCGGATAAGCATCCGATAAGGAACCGGAGCCTGTTCCGCCATAACATGGATTTGTGGATGCCCAGCCAAATACATTCAGATTTGTACTCTGTAAAGGTAATATATTATCCTCATTTTCTAAAAGTACAATTCCTTCTTC
>CAMJWQ010000001.1 GCA_946409475.1 uncultured Lachnospiraceae bacterium | reverse complement strand
GGCCATAACTGGTAATTTATTAAGTTCTTATTATATTCTGCTAAAGTAAAATTAAGAACCTGCGCTTTAAAATATAAACCACCAGAAAAATCCACATGTAATGAATTCGCAAAATCAGTTGCAGGTACTTCTAGTTGATTATCAAGTTCTCCACTAAAACCCCCTTCAATATAGGTATCTCCTATTGATTTTATACCAAGACCTAAACCAGCATTGGCCCCTAAGCAAAAATCGAATAATCCATTGAGTCTGACACCACCATTCTGCCCCGGGTTAGGTACCAATTGAAGATTACCGTTAAAGCCTCCTTCTATGCCAATTCCTAAATAGGCGGCTGGAAATGCTGGAAATGGATATGTAGCGGATAATCCTCCATCAAGTCCTAAAATAATTCCTCCTTCTTTATATACCGGCTCACCGGTAGCATAGCTAAATTCCATGTATCCGGCTATACTTGCTTCTCCCTCAACACCCATTGACATATGGTGGGTACGAAGGCAACTCTTAAGAGAACGAAAATCATTATAAAGTTGACTGGTGCTTGCCCCACCTGTCACTTTCTTATACAAGGATTTCACTTTGCCATATGTTTCTTCCCAGTATGCATTGGAGTTTGCATCATCTGAAAATTCAATGTCATCACCCTTTGCAAACCCAATCGTGACTTCAACTGTTTTATCCTGTGGATTTATTTCTGTACAGATATTATATTTACTTAAGTCTATTGTTACTGTTGAATCATAAGAAAAAAATTCGAATGTTTTTCCCAATATCGTGACACTTGGTCCATCGATTTCTTGACTTCCTAAATTGACGTTTTCTATGGGTATCTCTTGATTGAAGCTACTGATTATTTTCTCATCGTATACGGTACAAAATTTCTTTAAGTCACTTTCCATTAACAGCTTGTATTTTATATTATGGTCAATGGCATACTGCTGTGCATACGAATTTTCCACACAATAAATGGTTAATTTATTAAAATCATGATCATAGAATGTATTCTTTTCTATACTTGTTACACTAGGGTATATTATGATGTTAGTTAAATTTTCACATCTTCCAAATACTTGATCTTCAATTTTATTGACACTAGAAGGAACTTCAATACTCACTAAATCTTCACAGCATAAAAATGCGGCTTCTCCTATCGTAGTTACGTTAGATCCCAACTTAATATGTGTTAAATTAAAACAATTCCAAAATGTATAGTCTTCTATACTTGTCAAACTGTCCGGTAGTTTAATTGCTGCTAATAAATAACATCCAGAAAACGCATTACTACCTATTTTTGTCACTCCATCTGGTATCTCTATATTTGTTAGATTGCTACATAATGAAAATGCATCATCCCCGATACTTGTCAATCCATCCGATAATGTTACTCCTGTTAATGAGTCACAAAAAGTAAAAGCTGATTTGCCTATACTCGTGACTCCGTCGGGCATCTCTATATTTGTTAAACTTCTACAATATGAAAATGCGTAATCATCGATACTTTTCAATCCATCTGGTAGTGTTACCCTTGTTAGTGATTTACACTCATAAAATAAATTTCTACTAATATTTGTCAGTTTGTTTGGTAATGTTATTTCTGTTAAAGATGTACATTTCCAAAAGGAATGGTTTCCAATAGTTTCCACACTGTCTGGTAATGTTATTTCTGTCAATGATGTGCATCCAGTAAAAACACTATCCCCTATACTTGTAACTCCATTCGGTATATTTATATTTATTAAGCTATCACAAAACTCAAAAGCAAAGTTATCAATACTAGTTAACTGATCTGGTAATATTACGCTTGTTAATGAGACACAATTAAAAAAAGCATTAGTGCCTATACTTGTGACTCCATCTGGAATCTCTACTCTGGTTAAATTTATACATTCAGAAAACGTGCCACTACCGATACTTGTTATTAAATTTGGCAATACCAATTCCGTTAAAGATTTACAGCCCCAAAACGCATAAGAACCAATATCTGTCACTCCAGCGGGAAGTGTTATACTGGTCAATGATTCACAATCAAAAAATGCATCCCTTCCAATTTTAATAATGCTATCAGGAAGCTGTACACTTACTAAATTAACAGAATCATTAAATGCAAAATCTCCTATACTGGTTATTCCATAACCTATTATTACTGAGGTAAATTGATTTGAATTCCAACGTGGGGACATGTATCCATACATATCACCCGTACCAGCAAGTATCAATACTCCGTTTTCTACAGTCCAGGTTATATTTTCTCCTGCTTTTCCACTAGTAACTGTAGTTTCTTCTTCAGCATCCACTTCAATCGATTTAGAATCTGCATCCGAAACAACATTTTCTTGATTATTCCCATCTTTAATATCTGTATTTTCGCCTGTTGGAGTCTCTTTATTTAACGGTATCTCTTCGCTAACGGGACCTTCTTCACTTTTTAGCGATTCTTCGGTTTCCGGCATTTCCTCATCTTTTGGTACTTCTTCATTTACTGAGTCTTCGACAGTTCCATTACTTTCATGACTTGTATTATCTTCTTCTTTTGCTATTTTTTCACTTAATAAAGTTTTAGTATTATCAATATTACTTGTCGAAGTTACTGTTTGAGCTAAACTTGTTATAGCACTTGTATTAATAGTTATAACAAAAGCCAATAAAATAATCAGTGTCTTTTTTAATTCCTTCACCATTTGTCCCTCACAAAAATAAAAATTTTTAAATAATTAAAGGTATCATTTATATTAATAAAAATTATAGGTATTTATTTCCATATTGTCAATTATGTATCGAACTACCTTGTTTTAAATTGATCAGTGACATCCGTCACATAGTGTGGTTTATATATTTTGTATGCTTGGCAGGCTCACCGCCCATAATCCGGTTCATTTAAATAAATGATTTAGATTTCCCGACTTTACGCGCGGTCATTCACTTGCCCTGCCACCACATGTACTTCACTTTTCGTTTCGGTCTGCCAGACCATCTATGGGTCTCTCAACTTTTCACATCTCCTTCAGGCACCACCTTACGATAATGCATTAGATTAGACTTCTCAATTTGTACCAGGTGCCCACAAGTGAAGACTTTCACTCCAGAAAAATCTTGCTTTCAGAACTCTTGATTCGTTCTTGCATCGCATCGTAACCACTATTCCTAAAAATAGTCTCGGCTGGTATGACTGGTTTTCGTACAAAAAAAATCCCCTATGTAAAGAGGATTTATGTTTAAAATTCTTATGGTGTAATATACCGTTATTGTTTTTTTGCTTCCCATATTTTCGCATTCCTATGCATCCATGACTTCATCATAGGATATATTTCACCGTACTGGTTAAACAGCTCATGATAAATTTTATGGTTAAAGGGATTCGGTTCTATTACCTTTTTATAACGTACCATGTGCTTAACCGCCTCCTGTAAGCTTTCATACATATCCGCCGCCCTGGCCACGCATATGGCGGCTCCCATGCAGACAGACCGGCAGTCCTCCGGTACGTTTATTTTTATATTGCTGACATCGGCCTGAATCTGCATAAAAGCCTCGGAATTTGTGGTTCCCCCCGAAATATTTATCTCCTTTACCTCAAATCCGGCCAACCGGTACTGCTGTAATAAATTCTCCGTTCCATAGGAAATACCTTCCAGTATGGCTCTGTAAATATCCGCCTTTGTATGTGTCAGGGATAAGCCGTACAGCATTCCCCTTACTCTGGAATCATAGTGGGGATGGCGGTTGCCCTGAAAATAATCCAGCAAAATGAGGCCGTTGCTTCCAACAGGTACCTCCCTGACCTTTTCTTCCATCACAGGAAAAAATTCTTCCGGTGTATGGTCCTCCGCAATTTCCTTTCGAAACCATTCGATAATGGAGTTAGAGCACAGCTGTCCTCTAAAGGAAGTATAATAGCCTGGAATCAGGTGGCTCGGCCCCGCATTTATGGTGCTTTCACCAAACATCATTTTTTTGGTGAGAAGCATGGTCAGATTGGAGGAGCCCGTCATCAAAGCCACTCTTCCTTCCTCATAAACTCCCATACCCAAAATTCCTATGGAGGAGTCTATTCCTCCCTGAGCCACAATGGTATCGGATAACAGTCCCAATTCCTCCGCACACGCATTGGTCAGCGTACCGATATAATCTCCCACTGCATAGCAATGGTCATCGGGAAATTTCCGAATGGCTTCTTCCATACCAAGCTTTTTATAGAACCAATGGGGAAATCCCTTTTCGTCTGCATTATAGCCCCAATTGCAGGCCGTATTACTGTTGACGGACCAGATTCCCGTCAAATAATGAGTCAGATAATCCTGGCATTCACAGAAAACCTGTGCCTCCCGATACCGCTCCGGTTCATTCCGTTTCAGCCATAAAAGCTTACAGGGCATCCATTCTGCCGATAAATGCTCTCCTGTTATATCCGCAATTTCTTCCGCTTCCTTAGCGGCCCGTATATCCATCCACATGATACAGTTACCGAGAGGCGTTCCGTCCCTTTTGCATAATACCACACTGCAGCAGGTGGAGCCTGTGCTTAAGCCAAGTACCTGTTCCTTCGTAATATGAAACTCTTCCATCCCTTTGTGAAGAGCTTTTTTCAAAGCCTCCGTCCAGTCCTCTGTCCTTTGCTCCACCCATGATTTTTGAGGATGAAGCAGGTGAAAGCTTTCTACGGAGAAGCCGTAGTTCCTTCCCTCTTTATCATAAAACCCGACTCTTAGGCTTGTCGTCCCCACATCAATTCCTACTAAAATATTACGTTCCATGACTTCCTCTCAAAACCGGGCCAGGGGAAATGAAGAATCCAGCCCCATAATAAATTCAATCACTAATTCACCTGTTTTTTCCAGGTCCTTCAAATCAATTACCTCTGCCGGACTATGACTGTACCTGTCCGGTGTACCCATATCCAGACAGGGAATTCCCTTATCCTCCAATTGCAGGTATGCCGTATCGGACAGTGCACCTCTGGCTGCCTGTCTTTGAATGGCAATCCCTGCGTTCTCCGCCGATTTTTTAAGATGCTCCCGCATATTAGCCGGAATCATATTGCCGTTTAAGGTGCCTTTCCCGTGAAAATTAAACATATTCACAGAAACACCCTCCCCTAAAATGACATTATTGGTTCCCTGAAGATCCGGCGTATCTCCGGCTCCTGCTCCCAAAAGGCAGACAGCCATATCCGCATGGGCAGTCCGCTGGGCCATCATGGCACCTCTGGCATTATATTCTTCCATTACGGTTCCCACGAGATAAACTGTGGCCTTATGAGGATTCCTTGAAAGAAATCCGGCTATCTGGTTCAGGCTGGCCAGACCGGAGGCATCATCTATATAGGAGCCGCATATCCTGTCATTTAAAAGCTCTTTATAGTAAGCATCATAAATGACGGGACAGCCCACCTGAATTCCCAGTTCCCGTACCTCCTCTGCCGATTTGGCTCCGATATCAATATATAAGCTCCCAATACCGTCAGTCTTTTCCTTTTCCCCACTGCTTAAGCTATGGTAGGATTTCATACCGAATACACCGGGATAGTATTTCCCGTCCTCGCTTCCCACCCGGACGCCCCGCCCCTGCAATACCTTTTCGGGCACACCGCCCACTCTGTCAACCTATAAAAATCCATGGGAATCAATATACGTAATGACGAAGCCGATGGTATCCATATGAGCAAAAACCATAACAGAAGGTACGCTGCTGTCCGTACCGGGAAAGGCTGCTATGACATTTCCCATCCTGTCCGTTTCAACCAGGGAGCCGTATTGTTTCATATCCATGAAAAAGGTATCCGACATTTCTTTCTCATAGCCCGATAACCGGGGAATCATCATATATTCTTTCAGCTTATTCTTTAATTCTTCTCTGTTCATACCTTACCCCAGCTTTTCAATTGTATACCGTATCATTTGAAAGAATTCCTGCTTATTGCATTCATATGCCACATGGGTATTAGGTTTCTTTTTCAGATAGTTCTTAACATCCACTACCGTTTCTCCATAGGTAATCTCACCCCTGGTCTCCACATCCACAAAATGATGCCGCCATGTCATGATATCGGGATTAATGACAGCCGCTGCCGCCAGGGCATCCCAAATAAACAGGCCCTCTTGGGGTACCGGTCTTTCCTTGGTACCGGGATAAAACATCAGATCTCCGATAAATTTGGCCGTCTTATTCCGGCAGGCAAGAAGCTCATCCAGTTCCTCTTCGTATACCGGAGTGCGGTAGGTCACATCTATGCCAATCATTCTTATGGGTATACCGGACTGAAATACGATCTTAGCAGCCTCCGCATCCGTATAAATATTGAATTCCGTTCTGGGTGTATGGTTTCCTCCTTCCACCGCACCGCCCATCATAGTGATGCCCTTTATCATATCCCTTACCTCCGGATATACGGACAGCAGCAAAGCAATATTGGTCAGGGGGGCTGTTGCCAGAATCTGAATCTCCCCAGGGGCTTTCCGTATCTCCTGATGTAACAGCTCAACGGAATTCAGAGGACTGTAGCTGCCCTTTGCCTGGGGAAGAACGGCATTACCCATTCCGGCCGCACCCATAATGGAGATATCAAGTGCTTCAAATTTTTTCATAATGGGATAGCAGCCCTTTGATACCGGTACCTTCATATTAAAATATTCCGCTATTTCAAGACCGTTTTTGGCCGTAATATCCCGGTTCAAATTGCCGGCCACCGTTGTAACGGCTCTCAAATCTATATTTTCGGCAGCATGTACCATAATAAGAGCCAGGGCATCGTCATTACCGGGATCACAATCCATGATAACAGGTACTTTCTTCATATCCATTCTCCTTTTCTATTCCTGATTCAGTAGTTTTGTCTTGGTTTTCTTTTCTTTATTGGATCTTTGTATGGAATACAGTGTAATTCCTAATATGGTCGTCGCATAGGGTATCATCTGAATAAACTGCGTCGGAATCTTTAAAACCTGCAGGGAATTCGAAGCAGAGTCGGCTGCTCCGAATATCAGGGCTGCCAAAAGTGTTCCCCAGGGTGTGTTCTGCCCCATGGAATTGGCGGCCAAAGCGATAAAGCCTCTTCCCGAGGTCATGTTAGCCGTAAATCCGCTCATATATCCCATAGACATAAAGGTTCCTGCCAGGCCGGAAAACAAGCCGCTTATCAAGAGTGCCATATACCTGGTTTTTTTCACGCTGATACCCACCGATTCCACTGCTCTGGCATTCTCCCCTACGGCACTGATCCGAATCCCCATACGCGTATGGAATATAAAAACATGGAGTAACGCCACCAGAATAACCGCAAGATAAGTAAGCAGATTTTGTCCTGACAGGATTTCCCCAATGACCGGTATATTTTTAATGAGAGGAATGTCCAGCTGGGGAACCGTTAAGCTCTTTAATGCCGTCGAAGCACCCTTATTACCGGTTAAAAGATACAGCGCAAATACGGTGCCTCCTTTGGCAATGGTATTAATGGCAAGGCCGCACATAATGGTATTTGCTTTTAAATTTAAAATAAAATACGCCAGTATCAGCGACATAAATATACTGATGAGCAGGGAGGCCAGAAGTCCTGTGAACCAGCTCCGGGTACCGGCCGAGACAACCACACCCGTAAGGGCACTGGTCAACATCATACCCTCTATGGCAATATTTACGACACCGGCCCTTTCGGATACGACTGCTGCCATACCTGCCAGTATAATGGGAGTGCTGACTCTTAAGATGGAATACGCAAAGGATGTCGTAAAAACAATGGTAAATAACTGCTGTATCATATTACGTGGCCTCCTTCACCTGTTTCTTCTCTTCTTTGGCCGAATGGATTACCATCCTGTGCTTAATCCCCGACAGGAAGGCACTGGCCGTTATCAGAATCATGATAATACCCTGAATGATATTAACCGCTTCATTGGGAATATTGCTTGTTCTCGCCATAACATCCGTTCCGACACGTATATAGGCAAGAAATAAGGCACCTATGGGTACAAGGGCCGGATTATTGGCTGCCAGTATGGCAACGGTCATACCGTCAAATCCATATCCCGGCGTGTCCTGCCACTGAAATCTGTCATACATTCCCAAAAGCTCAACAGAGCCTCCGATTCCTGCGATAAATCCTCCGATTATCTGACAGGAAAACATCACCATAAAGGTATTGATTCCTGAATATTTTGCAAATTTAGGATTAATTCCTACCATACGGATGCTATAGCCCCATTTCGTCTTATACATAAATATTGTCGTTACCACTACCATGAACAGGGCGGCGAATATACCCGCATGCACATTTGTCTTAGAAACAAGAACCGCAAGCTTTGCGTTCTCCGGCAGAGTAAAGGAGGCTAAAAATCCCGAGTCCGGATCCCTGATGTCATTTAACAATACATAAACGGTAAAATAAACTAATATGGAGTTAAACATCATGGAGACCACAAATTCATTGGCATTCCATTTTGCTTTCAAATATCCGGGTATGACGGCACATATTCCTCCCACCATTCCTCCCAGGATAATTCCCAAAAGGGGTGCCACAACGGGAGGCAGATCAAAATGTAATACAAGTACCGCCGTACCTAAAGCTCCCACAAGGAAGGAACCGTCTCCGATCAGACTAAACTGCTTAGCCTGAAACATAACACAGGCGGCAAGGCCCGTAAATACCAGAGGTATCATGGCCTCTACGACATTTCCCATTCTTCTTCTTGTTGATACAGGACCTGTGATAAAAGCCTTTAGTGCCTCCACAGGTTCATCGCTGACGCAAAATATAATAATTAAGGTAACCAGCAGAGCTGCAAGGACTGCAATAAAAACACTCATGGCATTAAAAAATGCTTCCCTCTTTCTATTCATGTAAAACCCTCCTGATCTCTTCCTCCGACTGCTTTTTGATACCTAACATATAGTATCCCAGTTCCTCTTCCGTCACCTTTGAGCTGTCTTCAAAATAAGCTACTATTTCGCCGCCATAAAATACCATAAGGGAGTCACTGAGTCCCATAACCTCATTTAGGTCTGCGGATACCAGAAGTACGGCGGCCCCTTTATCCCGTATTTGAACCAGTTTTTTATGAATAAATTCCGTGGCACCCACATCAACACCTCTGGAGGGCTGGTTGGCTATCATTACCACAGGCTCCCTGGCAAATTCCCTCGCCACGACCACCTTTTGCATATTTCCACCCGACAGCATGCTGACAGGCTGTTTTTCAGAGCTGCATTTTATCAGGAAGGTTTCAATAAGCTCCCCGGAAAGCCGCGTTATTTTCTTTCCGCTTAAAAAGGGACCATATCCTATTATCTCTTCCCCTAATTTATCCGCTATCAGATTATCACTAATGGTGGCTTCCGCAGCGACTCCCAATGTCATTCTGTCCTCTGAGATATGGGAAAGACCGGCTCTTCGTGTTTGCTTAATGGAAAGCTTGTCC
Organism: uncultured Lachnospiraceae bacterium; assembly: GCA_946409475.1. Taxonomy (GTDB): domain Bacteria; phylum Bacillota; class Clostridia; order Lachnospirales; family Lachnospiraceae; genus CAMJWQ01. Next base: position 27,857 of record CAMJWQ010000001.1, on the reverse strand, counting down.
ATACACCTTCCCTTCATATAAACATTTCCTTTATAATCTTTCCTCATTCCCGTAACGCTTTCAATAAATTCCGTCTGCCCATTGCCTTCCACTCCGGCTATGCCCAGTATCTCACCGCTGCGCACGGATAAACTGATATCATTTACCGCATGCTTTCCGTCTTCATTAATGCAGGATAGATGCTCCACACGGAATATTTCTTCTCCGGGCTTTGCCTTAGCCTTTTCAATGGTCTTAATTACATCACGTCCTACCATAAGCCTGGAAATGCTTTTTTCATCCATATCCTCCATATCATAGGTACCCATACTTCTGCCGTTTTTCATAATGGTAATACGGTCGCAAATCTGTTTGATTTCTTTTAGCTTATGGGAGATAAATACAATGGTATGGCCTTTCTTTTTAAATTCGATAAGCTCATGAAACAGCTCCTGGGTCTCCTGAGGTGTCAGTACCGCCGTAGGTTCATCCAGAATCAAAATTTTCGCTCCCCTTGCAAGGGCCTTCAATATCTCTACTTTTTGTTTCATCCCCACGGGGATGTCTGCTACACGGGCCGTACTTTTTATCTTAAAATTATATTTTTCCGCCAGCTCTTCCGCCTGCTTTACCATACTCCGGATATCGATCAGACCATGCTTTCTCGGTTCCATGCCAAGGTAAATATTATGAGCAATGGAAAGAGACGGAACCAGCATAAAATGCTGGTGAACCATACCGATTCCCAATGCGATTGCTTCATTGGGAGAGCCTATTTTAACCTTATTTCCTTCCAGAAATATTTCTCCTTCTTCCGGCTGGTGCTCTCCGAAAAGTATATTCATCAACGTTGATTTGCCCGCACCGTTCTCCCCCATCAAAGCATGGATCTCTCCGGCCTTTATGGAAAAGTCCACCTTATCATTAGCCATAACTCCATTGGGATATATTTTAGTAATACCTGACATAACCAATAAATCTTCGCTCATATACGTCTCCATTTTTAAATTCAAAAGAAAGATTGCTCCAAGTATCGTTTCTTCCTTGAAGCAATCCCCCAATTATTACTATTTATAATCTTTTCAGGGCGCTACCGAATTTATGATTTCCGTCACTTCATCCGTGGTGAGGCCAAAAGCAGAGGTTACTTCAATTTCTCCGCCGGCAACCTTATCGGAAGCTTCCGCAATTTTTGTCTTAACATCATCCGGTACCAGCTTTTGATAATATTCATTATCACTTAAACCAACTGCTCCATCCATAAGGCCCAGCTGCTCTTCCTCACCCCATGGTAAGGTTCCGTCAAGAATCATTTCATAAGCACGGACTAAGGTGGTATTCACATTTTTCATAACGGAAGCAGGTATCAGCTCTGCCTGCTCCGGATCACTGTCCGCATAAAGCATGGCCTGGTCGGAGTCAACACCTATGGCATATTTCCCGGTTTCCTTTGCTGCCTCTAAGGTACCGATGCCGGAAGCCCCTGCTGCCGTGAATACAAAATCCGCTCCCTGATTGTATTGCGCCAAAGCCATTTCCTTGCATTTGGGACTGTCGGAATAGCTTCCCACATAGCCTGTGATTACTTTAATATCCGGATTTACGGATTGGGCGCCCTCAATATAGCCTACAAGGAAATCATTGATTCCGGCACCGTCCATTCCTCCAAGGAAGCCAAGTATCCCTGTTTCACTCATGCTTGCCGCCATGATGCCTGCAAGATAAGAAGCTTCGTTTGCCTTATAGGTTATGGAATATACATTGGAATAATCACCCAGCGTATAATCAACTGCCGCATCAAAAATAATATACCTGGTATCCGGATAGTCCTGGGCCACATTCTGGAAGGGCTCCTGCAGCTGCCAGCCGGATCCGATAATAATATCATATCCTGCATCGGAGGCATCCAAAACATTGGTTTCGTATTTGGTAGCATCGGCACCCATTTCTATTACCTTCACTTCCGCACCGTAGGTCTCTGCAATCTCTTTCGTGCCTTCATTGGCAGAATCCAAAAAGGACATATCACCCAGATTGCCGGATAACAATAATGCAATTGTCATTGCTTCCTCCGCCGGTGCTTCCTCCTCTGCTTCTTCTGCCGGTTCTGTTTCCGCTGCTGTTTCTTCCTTTGCCTCTTCCGTTGCTGCCGTTTCTCCTTTACTGCCACAGCCGGCAAGCAGCAAGGCCGACATCGTCATGGTTAGCAGGACTGCTAAAACTCTTTTTTTCATAATGTTCCTCCTTATGTATTTTTTTGTTTATTTCATTAATATTGAAACCCTAATAATTCCGCTACAATGGCTTCCAGCTTATCCGTTGCGTACTGAAGCATTTTTTCTCCTTTTTCAGCGGTAGCGTAGCTTGGTGAGCCTATTACTCCGCTTTTTGTTACATCCCTGGTCTTCCAGCCCATATTAACAGGACCAAACAGCGAAAGATATTTCATATCCTGAAACTTCTCATCCGGTGTCTCGTCCGTAATCGCATTCTTATCTACCAAATCCGGATTTATGGCCATCATCAATGACGTCTCTAATTCACAGGCATGGAAAACCCCATACGGACTCGGTGATTCCTTTTCCGTTGCCAGTAATTCCTGCCAGAAAGGCGTAAACCACCAGTCAAAGACATAAACGTCAATTCCATACTCAATTCTCAGATCTCTGGAAATCAAATTTAAAAGATCCGTATTTCCTCCGTGGCTGTTGGTCAGCATCACTTTTTTGAAACCGCTTTTTACCATGCTGTCAACCATTTCCTTCAGCATATTGTAAAGGGTTATTGCCGTATAGGATATGGTTCCCGGGAATCCCAAATGCTCATTGCTTTTTCCGACCCATAGCTGAGGAGCAATGATAACGTGATATCCTTTAAACTCCTTTGTATTCGCGAACCGTTCCAGCAGTGCTTCCAAAATAAGGGAATCCGTACCTACCGGAAGGTGGCCGCCGTGCTGTTCAATAGCGGCAATGGGAAGGAGCACCATACTCTTTTCCTTATCCAGTTTACCTATTTGACTGCTTATCATATTTTTCCAAAACGTAACCATATTATCCTCCAAACTGCCCTAGCGTATGGAATGAACCTTGTCCATAAACCTGGCAACCCTTTCATAATCAACAAAGTTCTCAAAGATACCGTCCTTCTTAAAATAGGTTCCCACAATGGCACCGTCGGAAACAGATAACTGTGTTTCCACCGTTTCCAGCTTACAGCCGGTATTGCAGAAAACATAAGTATCCGGGAGCTCTTCCTTAATTCTCTTTAAAATAGAGGTATCCGTATCCGCTCCTGCCGTTACTCCGGATACGAGCAAAGCATCCGGCTTATTATTAAAAACATTTGTTTTGGCAATATCCACAATATCTCTTGCTCCCAGATAAGAGGCCGCCTCCGGATAAATATTGTATAAAAGCTTTACTCTGTCCTTCAGCCCCAGCTTTCTTCTATGACGGCTGATTTCACCTGCATCGTTATCCCAGAGTCCCAGATCTCCCGTATAAACGCCGCTCATTACCTCACGGATGAAGGAAGCACCTGTTGCTGCCGCCAAATCTAAGGATGCATAGGGATCCCATAATACATTGACGCCGAAGGGTATTTTAATTTCCGGCTTCAATTCTCCGATAACTGCCGCCATAGCCGCCGTTGTTTCCGGCTTCACCTTCTTAAGATAAGGAAGGGAAAATTCGTTAGAAAACATTACCGCATCTACGCCGCCCTTTTGTAATGCCTGAAAATCTTCTCCGGCCTTTTCCACAACATAGGACATTCCCTTTTCCTCATCGTATTCCAGGTCACCGGGTAATGCCCGCAAATGACACATGGCAATAATCGGTTTTTCTGTTCCCAGCAATTCTTTTGCCCAATTCATAATAAAATCTCCTTTTACACACATTTTATCCTTATCCCTTTTCCTTGCATGACCGCCAGCATGTCCGGAGGTACCTCCCTGTCCGTGATAAGGAGATCAATTTCTTCCAGATCACAGAATTTTGAAACGGCAAGCTTGCCGAATTTAGTCCGGTCGGCTACCAGTATGATTTTTTTCCCGGCCTTTACAAGCAGGGACTTTACTCCGGATTCGATAAAATTAGCATTGGAAATACCATAGGTCTGATGAATGGCATCCGCACTTAAGAATACCTTGTCTACCATCATATTGCGTATAAAGGACTCCGTTATGGACCCCAGCAGAACATTATAATATGGCCTCAGTACACCACCCGTGACAATGACCTGGGCCGAAGGATGATTGTTCAGAACTGCCGCAATAGACATGTCATAGGTTAATACCGTCAGATTTTTTTTGTTTCCCAGCAGTAATGCGATTTGATAGGTGGTCGTTCCTGAGTCCAGAAAAATAGCATCACCGTCCTGGATTTCTTCCACCGCCTTGTCGGCAATCCGTCTTTTTTCCTCCATACGGAGTGCCACTTTATCATGATACTGATACTCAAAGGTCGTACTGACACTGGAAAGAACGGCGCCTCCGTGGATCCTTTTTATCATTCCCCGCTGCTCAAGCTCATTTAAATCTCTGCGGATGGTGGCTGTGGAGACATCGAGTCTTTCTGCCGTTTCCCAAACGTTCATTCTGCCGTATTTATTAATTTGTTCCATAATGACCACCAGACGGCTGCTCATATTATTCTGCTCTTTTACTTTTTTTGTTTCATCAAATTCATTCATTCCTATTTATTTCCTTTGCAAAAATGCAAAAAGACGCCACATGGATTTTCTTTGAAAATCCAGATAACGTCTTCGTTGCTTTTATTATATCTTTTTCTGCCTGCATTACAATAGCATGTTCATTATTTGTCACTTTTTTTGTTCAAATCTACATTTTAAATATATTTTTACTCATTTTTATTTGATTTTTTTAGGAATCCGGTCATATATTTTGTCGAATTTTAAATGAATTGTTTGTTTTCCATGTCGTTTCGTATATTTTTCATGCACATTTAAACATATAGAAGTTTCCATTCCAAGACTCTTAACAGCCTTAAAAGAGATATCCGTAAACAGCCCCGCCGGCTCCCGTTATTCCTGCCGTTATCTTCATGTCTGCCTCCCTTCTGTGAACATAGAACGCGCCTCCTGCCCTTAGGGCCTTTGAACCTTACCGGCGATAAATCCTTTTTTATTTCCTTCAAATCGGATCTGGCTGCCGCACACATGAAACTTCCCTTCTCTGTGACGGATACTGGCTTTTGATTTGTACCGAGTTATACAGCAAATATTTTTCAGTGTCAATCCGTAATTTTCAAATATTGATCCGTACATCCCTCCCGGCTATAGTATCCCCCTAAGTTAAAGGTAAGATAACCCGTATCTATCCGGTCCTCATCCACTGCATATAAGAGATGTACTTCTCTTGTTTCCCCTGCTTTTAAATCCATAAAGAAGAAATGCTGCGGTTCGGAATAATCAGACTGATCAAAATAGATGGGACTGTTTTCTCTCACCAGCTCATCCCATTCATAATCTCTATCAATGAAAGAGTAGGTACCGTCTTCTTCCTCCTGTAAAAACCGTATGCAGGGATAAACACTGATATCTGTCATAGCTTCCCCGGTTTTATTTTGCAAGGTCAGGGTCACGTAAAGGAACTTCATGCCGACTGTTTCGGATTTGGTCTTCATTTCATCATCTTCCCAGTATCGCTCCACTCTTTCTCTGGGTTTTAGGCTGCCGTCGGAATTACATCTTTCCCGGACCAAATCATAGTATACTCCGAATCCCTCTTTGTGAAGTTCCTGGATAGTATCGGATACCTCTATATTATCCACACAATAAAAGGGCTGTGCCGTCGTATCCAATTCATATTTTGATACTCCGAGATCCTGTACCTCCTCACCCACTTGAATCATATTGGATTTTTTTATGGTATTGTCAAATTCCATATCCGGCTCCCTTTCCTTTGACTGTGAAAAGGCCTGATAGGTGTCCGCTTCTTCTCCTGTAAGGACCTCATATGTGATATTATCCGCCACCTTTTTTACCTCATCTAAGGAAATTCCGTCAGAAGCCATAATTTCGATGACCTGGCCTTCCTCTTCATAGAAAAGCAGTATGATATGATTGTATTCAAGACCGTTCCTGGTTAAAATTTCCGCTCTTACTCCATTTAGCTCCGTTTCTTCCTGAGCCGATACATAGGGAACAGACAATTTACTTGACCAATTATTACTGATTATGGTAATCCCTTCGCCATTATTCCCGCCCTTACTATACTTACAATAATCATCGCCCTCAGCCGCAAAACCCTCCGGCAGGTATCCGGGAATAATTTTAATAGGAGCCGCCTCCAATTCCTTTTCCGTTTCAAAATAATAGGTATAAGTACCGGTTTCTTCATTTTTTTCTCCATGTACGGTAAATAAATGGACTGCCGCATAGACCGTTAAGGACAAGCCTATCACTAAGCCTAAGGCGGCCGCCAGTACTAATGATTTCTTCCATTTTATCCTGCCATGACTTTTTTTTCTTTCTGCTTCCTCCAAAGATTGCAGAGTATTTTCCAATCTATGGTGAAATACCTCCGGCACCTTCGGAAATGTATCTTTCCAATTATCTTCCCTCATTTCACTACCTCCTAAGCTTCTAATTTTTCCCTTAGCACATGCCTGCCTCTTGATAATCTGCTTTTAATGGTACCCTCCGGGATTTTAAGGATTTTACTGATTTCGTGTATTTTAAAACCATCCAGATAATATAAAACCACAGGAACTCGAATTCTTTCTTCCATCTCCATAAGGGCCTCATATAATTCACTGTAGCTGTTCCTTTCTCCTGCATACTGCTTTTTTTCATATTCCTCCATTAGAATTACTTTTTTTTGCTGTTTTCTGATTTTATAGCATTCATTGATCAGGATGCGAACCAGCCAGGTTTTAAAATAAGCTTCTTCCTTTAATGTATACAATTTGCTGTAGCTCTTTAAGATTGCCTCCTGAACAGCATCGGCGCAATCATAATTGTCGGTCAAAATTGACCTGGCTACATGGTATAATGTGGATTCTGCCTCCAGTACCAGTTTGGTGTAAGTTGCTTTATCCATATGTATTTATTACCTTTCTTCGGCGGTGTACCGCCGCCATATTTGCAGCTGCTTTTTATTTTACACTAATTAGATATCCGTAAGAATTAATTGGTTCATTTTTTAAGAAAAAAACAGGAGCGATACGGTAACCGTATCGCTCCTGTTCATAATTCATGACGGGTGAGGCTGCTTGCAGGCTCATCCTGTTTAAATTATTATCTTACCAGCTTCACTCTGGCATCCACATCTTCAAATTCTTTTTCTCCGGCCGCTGCAGTCGGTTTGCCAAAGGGCATCTGCGCAATTAATTTCCACTTTTCAGGTATCTTCCATTCCTTTTTGACAGCTTCTTCAATTAGTTCATTATAGTGCTGCAGGGAAGCACCCATTCTCTCTATGGACAGGGATGTCCAGATAATATATTGCAAAATACCCGATGACTGCTGGGACCAGACAGGAAAATTATCCTTATATATGGAAAACTGTTCCTGAAGTGTCTCTACGACAGCCATATCTTCATAGAACAAAATCGTTCCGCAGCCCTCCTGAAAGGAGTCCAGTTTTTCCTTTGTCCTGGCAAAATTCTCTTCCGGTACAATTGCCCTCAGAGCCTCCCGTGTAATTTCCCACAGCCTGTCATGCTGCTTCTGCAGCAGAACGACCACTCTTCCGCTTTGGGAATTAAAGGCTGTTGGTGTAAATTTCACAGACTCCTTCACAATTTCCATTATCCGCTCTTCTGTTATGGTAGAACCTTTACTGATTGTATAAATACTTCTTCTTTCCTGCATAGCTTCAACAAAATCCTTCATCTGGCGCCTCCTTTATTCTTTATACTCCTATCATAACACATAAAATCAAATATGATAACTATTATTAATTAAAAAAAGTAATAAGAATACTAAAATAGTTATTAATATTTTACCTTTTTCCCTATTTTTTATTCGGCTTAAGATGATATCCCTTAAGGCAGCATTTTCCTGAAATAGGCGATGAAATTACCCCCTATGATTTTCTTAATACTCTCCTCCGAATGACCTCTTCTCAGCATTTCTGCTGCGATTTCAGCCATTTCCTTATGATTAAGAAGGCAGTCTCCCCTTTTACCGTCAAAGGTAAGTCTGGGTGCCGCCATATAATAAGAATCACATAAATCAAATCCGTAGCCTGCATGGCTGTCTCCCACAAGCTGAATGACATGCTCCAGATGATCACACATTTTGGGAATGGGATCTTCATAAGGATCGGCGCCCACAATGCTCTCATAGGCATTCAGGCCCATAATGCCCCCATGCCCGGCAAGCTTGATTATCTGCTCATCCGTTAAATTCCTGTAATTCATATGGACACTTCTGGCATTGGAATGGGTAGCGATAACCGGTGCCGTTACCATATCCATCAGCTCTCCGTAGCCTTCATCATTTAAATGACTGATATCAACAAATAAGGAGAGCTTTTCCATTAATTTTACCGTCTCTCTTCCCAGCTCGGAAAGCCCTCCTTTAATATCCTTCAATTCAGATGCATTACAACAGCCCTCAGCCAGGTAATTTCTCCTGCTCCAGGTAAGACTGGCACCTCTGACACCCAATTCCCGGAAGCCCCAAAGTAAATCCTTATCCATGCCGATAGGGTCTAAGCCCTCCATATATAAGATGATTCCTATCTTATCCCTGGCAATCACAGCGTCTAAGTCCTTTTGATTCTTTATGAACATAACTTCATCTCTAACACTTTCCAGGTCACATAAAAGGGCACTGATCTGGTTCATGGCCTGTTTTAAGCCTTTATCCGGCAAATCCTTTGTGTTTACGAATACGGAGGAAACTACTATATTCAGTCCTCCTGCCTTAAAATTGTCAAGGTAATGTTTTTTTATGACCTCCCTTTCTCCAATCTGATAACGCATATGTATTTCAGCCGCCAGGTCCAGGTGAGCATCCACCACAGGGTTTTCCCTGTGCAGCTTCAGGGCCTGCTGCCAGTATTCATCGTTTTTTCTAGCCATAGTTTATCTCCTAATAACTTAAATTTAATAACTTATCTCTAATAAATCTGTTTGTATTTCTTCCTATAATTTTATACAGGAAACCTGATGATTTTCACTGATATTTTTTAATTCCGGAACCTTCTGCCTGCATTCCTCCGTTGCCATCTTACAACGGGTATGAAAGGGGCACCCGGAGGGGGGATTAACGGGACTTGGCAGCTCACCCTCCAGGATTTCCATTTTTTCAAAGGATTTTTCACCCACCACAGGTATGGAGCTTAAAAGAGCCTGGGTATAGGGATGGAGGGGATTATGAAATAACTCCCCGGTATCGGCAATTTCCACTATTTTGCCTAAATACATAACGGCCACCCTGTCGGCGATATGATGGACAACGCTTAGGTCATGGGATATGAAAACCATGGACAGATGCAGCTTTCTCTGCAATTCCATGAGCAGATTGATGATCTGGGATTGAATGGATACATCCAGGGCAGATACGGGCTCATCGCATAAGATCAATCGGGGATTTACGGATAACGCTCTGGCAATACCGATTCTCTGCCTCTGTCCTCCGGAAAATTCATGAGGATACCTGGTGATATAGGACTTATTCAGACCGCAGGTCTCCATCAGCCCCACTATCTTTTCCATTCTTTCCTTCTTATCTTTATATAATTTCTGGATATCCATAGGCTCCGCTATGATATCCCCCACCGTCATTCTCGGGTCCAGAGAAGCATAGGGATCCTGAAACATAATCTGGATATGCTTTCTGTAAGGCCGGAATTCCCTGTCACTATAATAGGTAACATCCTTATGCCCGTATAGAATTTCACCTTCCGTTGGTTTTAAAAGCTTCACCATAGTCCGTCCCAAAGTGGACTTACCGCAGCCGGATTCCCCAACGATACCAAGAGTCTCTCCCTCCCTGACACCGAAGCTGACATCATTCACTGCCTTTACATACAGCTTTTCTCCGTTTTTTCCCTTTCTTTTCAAAGGAAACCATTTTGATAAATTTCTTACTTCCATGATATACTTCATTTATTTTCCCTCCCAGTCTTTTGCATACCGAAAACAGGATACCCTGCCGGAAGGCAGCTGCTTATACTCCGGTTCTTCCCGATAACACTTTTCCGCAGCATACTCACAGCGGGGAGCAAAAAGACATCCCTTATGTGCCTCCAAAAGATTAGGAACCATACCTTTTATCATATATAATTTCCTCTCCTCCCCCTCCATAATTTTCGGTACGGATGCCAGCAAGGCCTTCGTATAAGGATGTAAAGGATTTTCAAAAATATTTTTGGCATCACCGTATTCTACGATTTTTCCCGCATACATAATAATTACCCGGTCGGCAACCTGGGAAATGACCCCCAGATCATGGGTTATGAGCATAACAGACATATGTAAGGTTTCTTTTAATTCATCAATTAATTTTAATATTTGGGCCTGAACCGTAACATCCAAAGCCGTGGTCGGCTCATCACAAATTAACAGCTTGGGATTACAGGCAAGAGCCATTGCTATCATGACCCTTTGGCGCATGCCCCCCGATAATTGATGGGGATATTCCCCGTATCTTTGTTCCGGCTCAGGTATTTTTACCAGCCGCAGCATTTCAATGGCTTTTTCCCTGGCTTCTTTTCCCGATAACTTCTGATGTATCTTCAAAGTCTCTCCGATTTGTTTTCCAATGGTCATAACAGGGTTTAAGGAGGTCATAGGCTCCTGAAAGATCATAGCGATCTGCCCGCCTCTGATTTTTCGCATTTCCGCCCTGCTTTTCCCTAAAAGATTTTCTCCTTCAAAAAGGATCTTCCCTCCTGCTATTTTACCGGGGGGATCGGGCACCTGCCTCATAATGGAAAGTGCCGTCATGCTTTTTCCGCATCCGGATTCACCTACCACACCGAGGGTTTCTCCTTTTTTAATGTCAAAGGATATTCCGCTCAGGGCTTTTACCGTCCCTTCCTCCAGGAAAAAATGTGTTTGCAGATCTTCTATTTTTAATAATATATCATTATCCATTTTCCTATCCCCCTACATATTTTTCAGCTTTGGATCCAAGGCATCACGAAGCGCATCTCCTAAGGTATTAAATGCCAGCACGGTAATCATAATGGCAATACCGGGATAAATACTAAACATAGGCTGCTGTCTCAGGAAGGTTCTGGCGACACTGATCATTTCGCCCCAGCTGGAGGTAGGCGGTGCGACTCCCAGGCCTAAAAAGCTTAAGGTTGCTTCCAGCATGATATCACTGGGTATATCCAAAGTAGTGATGACAATAATAGTGGACAGACAATTGGGTATCATATGCTTCAGCATGATGCGGAAATTGGAGGAGCCTGCGGCCTTCGCCGCCTCCACGTACTCTTTGCTGCGCAGCTGCAATACCTGGCTTCTGATCAGTCTGGCATGCCCCGTCCATCCGATGACACCGATGGCGATAAACACATTGATGATTCCCTGTCCTAATATGAACATAACGGCAATGGCAAACAAAATAAAGGGGAAGGATGCAAATACCTCGATAATTCTTGACAGCACCGTATCCACCTTTCCTCCGTAATAGCCCGCCGCCACACCTACGATGACCCCAATGGTTACCGCAATGGCTTCCGCTACGATTCCTACGGCCAGAGATACTCTGGCACCGTAAATAATCCGTGATAAAATATCCCTTCCGTAATTATCCGTTCCTAAGGGATGTAAAAGTGACGGTTCCGCAAACTTATTTAAAACATCCTGCTTATAAGGATCATGAGGCGCTATCCACGGTGCAAAGATGGCGACCAGCGCCAATAACACAATAGCCGCCAGACAGACCATAGCAAATTTATTCTTTTTAAAACGCTTCCACGCATCTTTGTAGAGACTTGTGGAATCGATATTTTCAATTCCCACTTCTTCATATAATTTATTTCTGTTAAACAGTGCATTCCACATTTTCATAAGCGTTCCCCTTACGATACTCTGACTCTGGGATCAATGACTCCGTATAATAAATCCACCACCAGATTGATAACTACAAACAAGGCGGCCGTGTATAGGACCGTACCCTGAATCACCGGAATATCCCGGACCATAATGGCATTTATGGCAATTTTCCCTATTCCGGAAATAGAAAAAATCGTCTCGATAATCATAGAACCCGTTAAAATAGATTTAATCTGCGTTCCCGATAAGGTGACAATAGGAATCGCCGCATTACGCATTACATGCTTTATAATCACGACCGCTTCGCTGACGCCTTTTGACCTGGCTGTTTTTACGTAATCCTGGGATATGGCTTCCAGTACACTGGTACGCACCAGTCTGGCCATGGAACCTGCATAGGTAGAGCCCAGAGCAACCATGGGCAATATGTATCCGGAAAGATCTTTTATGCCGGAGATGGGAAACCACCTGAGCTTTAAGCCGAAAATAATCTGCAATACGATGGCAATCCAGAAAACAGGAAGAGAAATACCCAGCATGGCGATAATCATTAAAACCCTGTCCAGCAGTTTTCCCCGAAATACGGCAGACAAAGTACCGCAGACAACTCCGATCAAGGCGGAAAAAATAAAAGCGATACCTCCCAGTCTTAAGGTAGCGGACAAGCCCGACAACAGCATTGCCATAACCGGCGTTTTTTCAAAATAACTGGTCCCTAAATTCCCCCGGAAGGCATTGAGCACAAAATTAATATACTGTACGGGCAGGGGTTTATCCAGACCCCATTCATGCCTTAAGTTTTCCACTGCCTGGGGAGTCGCATTTTTATCCAGCATGACGGCAACGGGATCTCCCGGTATTACATTTAACAATAAAAAGGTTACTAACGTAACACCAATAAGAACAATAAGTGCCTGACCTAATCTCTTAAAAAAATACTTAACCATAAAAAACCTTCTTTGCTTTTTAGTAATAAGGGGCAGATGTAAAACCTGCCCCAGTGAAACCGGAAATCCGCATGCAGTCCGGCATTTTACCTGTATTTACAAATATCCCGGCTGTTATCATGCTGCTACTCGATTACCGCATTTTCATAGCTGTATAAGAAGTCGCTCTTATAAACAACGCCGCTTACATTATCGGCTACCATATAATATTCCGATGCACAGAACAAGGGTACCTCCGCATAATATTCCGTTGTCAGCCATCTTTCCAGATCAGAATAGAATTTTTCCTTTTCCTCAGGATCCGTTATTCTTCTGCCGGCCTCTACCTGCTCATCATACCAGGCGGAATCCTCCGCATTGTACTCGGAGCTGAAGCCGTTCGCAAAGTTATCGGATACGGAGCTGTGATACAGCAGATACATGTACATATCCGGGTCTACATAATCCGCATACCAGGTTATCATATACATCTGTGTTCCGCCGTCCTGCTTTCTCTTTTCAGCCCAGCTGCCCGAATCGCACAGCTCTAATTCCATGGTAATGCCGACTTCGGCTAATTGTGCCTGTAAAACCTCAAAGCATTCCACTATAGTATCCAGATTTTTAACAGCCGCCGTAAAGGTCAGGCCATCGGCATACCCGGCTTCCGCCAGTAATTCCTTAGCCTTTTCCGGATCATAGGGGTGGACGGGATTGCTTTCGTCGTAGCCCGGAATGCCCTTCGGTATTAAGCTGTTGGCCGGTGTGTGGGCTCCTTCATAATAACCGTTGCATAACGTATCCAGGTCAATGGCATAGGCAATGGCTTCTCTTACCTTCGGATCATTAAAGGGTTCAATAGCCATATTATAATGCAATGCCCAGATACCCATAAATTCCTGATATTTTACGTTATCACCGAAATCCGGATCGTTGATGTAATCCTGCGCCAAAGAGGTGGGCAATCCGCAAACGTCAATATTTCCCGCTTCGAATTCCATTAAAGCGGTACTTTCATCCATGTTGGTATATACGATCTTGTCCACGGATTTAGCGCCATCAAAGTAATCGTCGAACCTCGTTAAGACCAATTCTTCCTTCGGGGTAAAGCTTTCCACCATGTAAGAGCCGGTACCCACATAGGTTTCCAGTCCCCAGCTGTCTCCCGCCGCTTCGCAGGCCTCCTGGGAAATGATTCCTAAAGGAGAAGCCGCCAAAATAGAAGTGAATGCAGAGAATGCATAATTTAATTCAATGGTAAAGGTATAATCGTCTACCTTTTGGATGCCGGAGACCTCCGTCGCGCTTCCGTCCTCCATTTCATAGGCACCCTTTATTACATCATCGCATAACCAGACCATATTCCCTTCCGTTGCGGGATTAAAGAATCTGTTGAAGGTAAAAACCACATCATCCGCCGTTAATTCCGTACCGTCATGGAATTTAACGCCCTGCTTCAGCTTACAGGTATAAATCAAACCATCTTCAGAAACCTCCGGAAAATCCTCCAGTAAAAGAGGGTATAGATCCAGGGTCTCCTCATCCTTGCCCATTAAGGTATCCGTAATGGTATCGGATATTTGGAATACGGTATTCTGGGAGGTAATCATAACATCCAGATTACCGAGTACGTCAAGAGGCAAACCTACCCTAAGAGTATTGTCTCCGTCGGTTGTCCGGGCTGCTTCCGTATCCGCCGCCGTTCCCGTTTCCTCCGTCTGTGTTTCTCCCGCAGAGGTATCCGCAGAATTTCCGCAGCCTGTCATGCCAAACAGCATGGCTGCACAGGTTACCAAAGCAATCGCTTTTTTTAGATTCCATCTTTTCATATCCTATCTCCTCCTGATTTTTTTATGGGCGGTTATCCCGCCGGGCTTGCAGCTTTATGGCAATTTATTTCCAAAAAGCAAAAAAAACAGCCGGGAGCTAACCTAGCATCCTCGCTGTTTATAATACAGTAATGATATTACACAAATTTTCTTTTGTCAATATTTTTTTAGCTGTGAGTAAAAATTTATGTTACTACCTTATTATTTGACCATGCCGGCTCCATTCCGCTGTGCTTTGTCCGGCTGAATGGTAACAAATTTATCGCATGATCATTAAAATTTCTGCGGTAGTGTCCTTTGAAACATTCCGGAACATATGGGTACAGCCTGCGGGTATCAGCATACTGTCCCCTTCCGTCAGGGTGATTTTATCCGTACCGGTTTCACAGCACATGATTCCTTTTTGCACTAATATGAATTCATCCGTTGTATGTTTTACCAGGCTTCCCGTTCCTTTATCTCCCGGCTTCAGTTTGCAGATCATGGCTTTCACCCGGCAATTTCTTCCATTTATCATCTTGTTTTGAATAATGATTTCATAGGTCAGATCCAGCTCCGGAATTACCAGCGCGCTTCTGTCTTCCTTCTTAACCACATAGCAGTCATCTGTCAGTTTCCTTTCCCCGGCTTCCTTATTTTCCTCGTATTCATAAAGAAGATCCGTCACATCCAAATCAAAGGCAAAAGCAATTTTACGTAAGGTATTTAAGGTAGGTGTACGCAGCTGCCTTTCAATTTGTGAAAGATAACCAATGGTATAGCCTGTTTTTGCACTCAGACCTTCCAGGGTCATTTTTTTCTCTTTCCTGATATTTCGTATATTTTTCATTATCCGTCCCCACTACCTGTTTTTTTACCAGTATAATATTTAATTCCTAAAAAGGAAATACCCTTTATTTTAATTCTTGCAATTTAAAGCCTTAGGTGTATACTTTATGCAGGAATGAAGATAATTGGAGGTGACTATGAAAAAAATATTAATTGCCGGATATGAAAAGGATTGTGTGAATTATATAAATGCCTTAAAAAATCTGGGTACCGATCCTGTGGCCTCACCGGACACGGATAAAATAAAGGCTTACGACGGTCTGTTGCTTCCGGGCGGAGGAGATATCCATCCTTCCTTTTTCCGTCAGGAGAATAAGGGTTCTCAAAGTATTGACCGGGAGCTGGACAAAAAACAGTTCCGGCTCCTGAAGCAGTTTACGGAAGCCCAAAAGCCGGTTCTTGGAATCTGCAAGGGCATGCAGGTCATTAATGTTTTCTTTGGCGGAGATATTGTACAGGATCTTCCTAATGCGGATTCCCATAAATCAAAGGATGGGTTCCTGATACATATGACAAAAGCCTTACCCGAATTTTTTCTCTATAAGCTCTATGGAAAGGAGTTTATGACAAACAGTTCCCACCATCAGGGCTGCGGCAGCCTGGGAAAAAACCTGACTGCCGTTTCTTACTCCTTTGACGGGGTCATGGAGGGCCTCTGCCATAATATTTTACCTGTTATAGGGGTACAATGGCATCCGGAACGCATGTGCTTTGATAAAAAGACAGAAAATACGGTTGACGGTTCTTATGTACTTCAATATTTTTTAGATATGTGTTAGCCGGAGCAGGATGGGCCTGCAGGCAGCCTCACCTGTCATGAATTATAATAAGGCAGACAACACGTTCGGTTGTCTGCCTTATCATAATCCGCATTCCATCTGCCCTGTCAGGTCAAATCTGCCTGCATCTCCTATACAAATTTAATTTTTCCCACCACAAAAAATAGTATTCTCCGCTATTTTCCACATAGACACGAATGCTATCATGTAATGCTATATTTATTATTACTTCCTTTTGGAAACTGGCTGCCATGCCGGAATATATCTGCCTTCTGCAGGCTTACTATACCGAAGGAGGCCCTTTAGCTTTGCGTCCTAGCTTTTCAGCTAGTTTGCCATTGTCAATAGAAGTTATATTATCTGCTAATCTTTACCATTCCATCATATCTCAACAAACATAAAACGTCAATATTTTTTATTATTTTCTCATATATGCCATTTTTTTCATTATTATGCCAATTTCTAACAAAATTTGTGTTTTTATATTTTACAACATCTAGCAAAAATGATATACTGGACGAGTAATATACTACAGTCACTGTTTCATTATAAACTGTGAAAACATGTTTACATTGAAAAGAAATTATATTTCCTGCTACTTTACAAAAAAATGTACTGTAAATATTACCAATCAAGGAGAGGACACTAATGAAAAGTATTAAAACAAAATTAATCCTGTTTACGAGTGTACTGATTACCGCCATTATTCTGGTAACCAGTATTCTTGCTGTACGCTTGGCTTCAAATGCCATACAAAGCACAGCCCAGACTACCATGGAGGCCGTGGCTTTACAGGGAAGTCAGGCCATCAGTAACAAGGTGGAGGGTGAGTTAACGAATTTAAAAAATGCTGCCGTTCTCGGCTACATAACCGACACAAATTTAACTCCCTTACAGAAATTAAGTAAGATGACTACCACTATCATTAATAATGACTACTTATCCATGGGTATTGTTGATTTAGAAGGTAACATTGTATATAGTGATAATTCCGAGGCAAATGTTGCGGACAGTGATTACTATCAAAAAGCTTTAAACGGACAAACGGTAATTTCCGATCCCATCGTCAGTAAATCAGACAGCTCATTAGTCGTGGTCTTTGCGACGCCCATCTATCAAAGCGGTTCCATATCGGGTGTTTTAGTTGCCGCGAAAAACGCTTCTATCATAAGTGATATCGCAAGCAGCATTACCTTCGGGGAAACAGGCAGGGCCTTCATGATTAACAGTGAGGGTACAAAGGTAGCCCATTATGATATTGATCTTGTTACCAATATGGACAATGACTTAGTGAATGCTGAGACCGATAAAAGCCTGGTCCCTTTAGCAGAGCTGGAAAAGAAAATGATGAAAAGAGAAGCCGGTTCCGGTTTTTATCGACTGGACGGTACTGAAAAATTCATGGTCTATGCACCGATAACCAATACGGATTGGTCCTTGGCCATTACGGTGGAAAGATCGGAATTGCTGTCAGAATCAAGCAAATTGATCAGCACCAGCGTTTTGACGGCCATAATTTTTCTAATATTTTCTATCATTATTGTATATCTTATTTCCAACGGTATTACAAAAAAACTAAAAATTGCCATCAACTACTTAAATCCCATCACCGAAGGGGACTTTTCCCACAATATAACGGAAAAGCATCTGAATATAAAGGATGAATCCGGTCAGGTAATCCGTGCCGTCCAGGCTATGAAGGAATCCGTAAAAGACATGATACTGTTAATACGTGACAATTCCTTGTTAATCGATCAGAATGCTCAAAACCTTTCTGCCGTTTCACAGGAAATGAGCGCTTCTTCCAATGTTATGACTAATTCCGTTCAGGAAGTGGCAAAGGGCACCGTAGAGCAGGCTAACTCCTTAGCCTCCATTATGGAAGGCCTGGATGTTTTTTCTCAAAATATCGAACAGATTGCGGTGGATACCCAGACCGTTTATGCTAATATCATAGATATCCAAAACTTATCCGAAAAGAGCAACGAAAATATGAACAGCCTTGCCGGTTCCGTAAAAGAAACCAATTCCTCCTTTAAGGATTTTGAGGAGGGGATTGATAGCTTAGGCAAGAAGATTGTAAAAATAAATGATATTACCAATGCTATTAATGAAATCTCCGAGCAAACGAACCTTCTCTCCTTAAATGCCGCCATTGAAGCCGCAAGAGTAGGTGAGGCCGGAAAGGGATTTGCCGTTGTTGCCGATGAAATCCGTAAATTGGCCGAACAGTCAAGAGAGTCCTCTGTTACGATTTCTAACTTAATTAACGATATTCTTTCTGATAATACCGTTATTGTAGATACTACTAAAGTTATCAGCGAGGAATTTGCGGAACAGACCAAATCCATTAATGAAAGTATTGACTCCGTTAACTTAATCCTGAATGCCGTTGAGGAAATCGTACCCAAGGTAGACACGGTTACAAATTCAACCGTTAAAATTAATCATGAAAAAGAAGATATCATGAACAGAATCGAAACAATTTCCGCTATTTCGGAAGAAACATCTGCTTCCACGGAGGAAATTGCCGCCTCTACGGAACAGATAGCCAGCTCCTCGGAGGATGTGGCAAATTCGGCTTTGACTTTAAGTGAACGGACTAAGGAAATGATGGACAGCATTTCCAAATTCAAATTAGAATCTGATGGCTCCGATTCTACCGGTATACAGGAGATACCGTCAAAGAAAAAAAGTAAAAAGCGTAAAAAGAAGGAAAAAAGCAAGGAAAATGCAGATAATGTAATAAATAATGAAAATGCAGAATATCCTGAAGCCGATTTGGAGGGTGAAAAAACTGTTCCTGCAATAGATTCCATTGAGGAAGCTCCGGGTTATGATTCTGCCGGTGAAGCTGCAGTTACGGAAGAATCGGAATAATTAAAAGCATTTGGGGACTATGCAAAAACATAGTCCCCTGTTATTTTCTTATTTTAGAGCTTCTCCTTAGTCCAGGATAAGCTTTTTGTCATTTACCCATATGGCCTTCACCTTTTCCACATCAATCAAGACCGGAAGCATTCCTTTACAAGTGTAGGCTTCCTTATCCGGTCCATAGCTGAATCCGGTAACGGGAACCCGGGTACCATCCTGTAATTCCAGATTAACCTGATTAATAACCGTGTCTTCCGCCATGGAATCATCTTTCCATAGGATGGCCAGTGCTATGGGTGATATGGTTATCGTTGCTTCTTCCGTCTGATAAACATGTGAGGTATCGGTATAATTTACCGTAAAATCAAAATTCCATTCACCGGGTTTGATTATTTCGTAGAAGCCCTTTCCTCCCATGGCAAATACTGCGTCCTTTAATTGCTGTTTGCTGCCTATTCCCTGGAATTGATATCTAACGGATATGACATCGTTATTACTGTCAAAATCGGATTGCGCCTGGTCTCCTTCCAGTCCTCCCACGGAGTCTGCCATAGATTTGGCACTCATTCCGTAAATACTTAATTCTTCACCCGTATTCCGGTTTATTACCATCAATCCCTGATTGGACAGCTCCTCAGAGGTAATATCTCCATTTAGAGTCAAATTAACAAACAGGCTTCCCTGTACCATACCCATATTATTGACAGCTAAATTCGGATAGGCCTTCGAGAATTTCACATCGGCACTTGTTTTCTTTAAGATATAATTCTTCTGCAGTCCCTCGTTCTCTTCTGTCAAGGCAGGAAATTGCTCTAAAAGCTCTGCAATATCTTTCTCCATATCAAAGCTTATTATTTTATTGCTTCTTTTCTTCATATCATTGATGGTTAAGGTGATGTGATGTCCGGTAATATCCGGAACGGCTTCATTAGATATGGTCTCATTTATCATAAAGGTTGCTTTCCCTGTCTCACTGCCGTCATCAATTCTTGTCATGTTACAATATTGCCCGATATCCGCATCGTCAATTTTCAAAAAAACCTTATCAAAGGTATACGCATTTAACATATTATCCGTCTCACTACTGAAGGCACCGCCATCCACCGTCTCAACATCTAAAGCTAAAAATAAGGAATTGGCATCTCCCACCATACCCCGTAAGGACATACGCAGTCCGTTATTTTCCGTCGTCTGCTCAATAATCTGGCTGGCTTCCGTTAAGAAGATATTATCATCTGCAGCCGGTTCCGATAATAAAGCCTCATTTCCCTCCCCACCGGAAGTTCCCTTAAATTCTTTAAAATAACCTTTGAACAGCTCATTAATATTAAAATTAGCTGCAAATATGGGGGTTGCTATACCAAGTGTTATTATGAGTCCTCCGATAATTGCTGCTTTTCTTCCTATGCTTCCTGATTGATACCACTGTTTCCTGCCCTTCTCCTTTTGCTTAGAGAACTTCATTTCTCTTTTCGGCCCGGGCATTTCTTTCACCATTTCCATTAATCTTTTTTCAAACATTTTGTCCAGCATAAGTTACTCCTTCCGCCAAATATTCCGCTTTTAGTTTTGCTATAGCACGTTGATACCGTTTTTTTACCCCTTGCGTGTGCATATCCAGAAGATTTGCAATTTCCCTATGCTTTAGTCCTGCTATCAGATACAGACATACTATTTCCTGATCCACCTTTTTTAGAACCTTCAGCATATCCAGAAATTCGGATTCATAATTTTCTGTGAATACAAGGGATTGTTCCGCATAATTTCCATCTGCGTTCACGCTTTCCCTTTTTAATCTTCGAAGCTCATCCAGCGATAAATTTCTGGCTATGGACATAATCCAGGCCTGTTCACTCACCTGCCTTGTATATTGACAGGATTTCTGCTGTACCTTATAAAATGTTTCCTGCATAATATCTTCCGCACGGTAGGTATCTTTTACCATTGATAAAGCAAGTCGGTATACTTTGGCTTTATACATTTCATACAATGCCTGCATAGCCTCCATATTGCCTGCAGCCACTTGTTTTATTAAGTTCATAAGTAACGCTCCTTCCGGATTCGTAAAATGCATCTTACATTAATAGAAACGTTCTTAAACCGTAAAAGGGGACACTTATCTTTCCGACATGCTTATGGATTCAATAGCCACACTTCCGCCTCTTACCGCTTCTATACGGTTCGGAAAGCTCTTTTCCAAAAGTTTTATAATATCATTATTTTTTGTTTCCGTATGCACACATTCCAGCAATACGGTATTTTTATCATAATCTGATACCGTTATCGTAAATACCTCTGCTATCCGAAAAATTTCTTCCATATCGGATGACGAGCACTTATTTACTTTGATAAAAAGTAATTCTTTTTTATGGATTGGTATGTCTGTATAATCCACAACCTTAATG
The DNA here is from genome assembly GCA_946409475.1 of uncultured Lachnospiraceae bacterium. GTDB lineage: Bacteria > Bacillota > Clostridia > Lachnospirales > Lachnospiraceae > CAMJWQ01. Next base: position 6,250 of record CAMJWQ010000001.1, on the reverse strand, counting down.
ACCTCGACGCTGCGGTTCAGCTGCTTTTTTATCTGCTCGAAGGTTCTGTCGTCGCTGGTCAGGCTGATAGTCATACGGGATATGCTGTTATCCTCCGTTTCTCCCACCGTAAGACTGTCAATATTATAGGATTTGCTTGAAAACAAGCCCGAAATTCTGGCCAGCACACCTATCTCATTTTCTACAAATAAACATATCCACCTTTTTTTCAGGGTATCCATGCTCTTTTCCATATTCTCCTCTATTCTCCTTTCCTCTCTTTGGCTCTCTGTTGATAAAACAAATAGCCTACCATTCCATTATCATATCATTTAAGGCATTACCGCCGGGGACTATGGGAAGCACATTTGCCTCCCTTTCAATCATAAATTCGATAATGGTCGGCCCTGATTTATTGGCATCCGCCATTTTAAAGGCTTCCTCTATTTCCTCCGTCTTTGTAATACGAATCCCCTTTGCACCGTAGCTCTCCGCTAATTTAATAAAGTCCGGTATATAAGGGGGGCATGCTTTCCCGGGATTATTACAATTTTTTTGGCAGCTTTTCCGGTAACGGAGACAGGTGCTGGAATACCTTTTATCGAAAAACATCTCCTGCCATTGTCTTACATTTCCCAAATAACCATTATTCAAAATACATATAATGATGGGAAGCTCCAGGGCAGCAGCGGTAGCCATTTCCTGTATATTCATCTGTATCCCCCCATCACCGGAAATACAAATAACCGTTTTCTCAGGATTTCCAATTTTAGCTCCGATGGCTGCGGGAAAACCATAGCCCATAGTTCCAAGTCCGCCTGAAGTCAGCATCTGTCTGTTTTCGTTTAATTCTAAATATTGTGTCGTCCAAAGCTGATTTTGCCCCACATCCGTTGTGACAATAGATGAAGGAAATAACTCATTTATTTTACGAATAATCATCTCCGGTGTCATTCCCGGCCGGGAATCCATATGGATGGGAAAATCTTTTTTCCATTTCATAATAGCAGAAACCCACTTTTTAATATTCAATGGTTTCGCATTTTTTTGCAGGCTTTCTATGGCAAGCTTGGCATCAGCAACGATAGGAATGTTTACACTAATATTTTTAGATATGGAGGCCGGATCGATATCTACATGTATGATAGTGGCATCAGGTGCAAATTCGCTGATTTTACCCGTAATTCTGTCATTAAACCGTACGCCGATGGAAAATAACAGATCACATTCGCTGATTGCATGATTTGATGCATAATTTCCATGCATTCCAATATTCCCCACATATAAGGGGTGGCATGTGGAGATAGCTCCTTTTCCCATAATAGTCGTAATAACAGGTACTCCCGTTACTTCCGCCAGCCTGGTCAGTTCTTCACCGGCACCGGCTATATTAACACCGCCGCCTATGAGGAAAACAGGCTTCTCCGCCTTATTTAAGGCTTCCAAAGCTTTTTTTATCTGTCCTTCATGAACCCCCGTATTTGGTTTATAACCACGAATCATTATCTCCTCCGGATAATTGCCGCTGCCGTACGCCTGCTGTATATCCTTTGGTAAATCAATGACTACAGGACCGGGCCTGCCGCTTTTTGCGATATAAAAAGCCTTCTTTATTATTTCTCCCAAATCCTCTCTTTTTCTGACTGTTACGGCGTATTTACAGATACTTCTGGTTATTCCCACGATATCCACCTCCTGAAATGCATCATTGCCTATCAGAGTGGCAGGTACCTGCCCCGTAAAGCAAACTAAAGGTACGCTATCATAATTTGCCGTTGCAATTCCCGTTACTAAATTTGTGGCTCCCGGCCCGCTGGTTACCAGACAGACCCCTGCCTTCCCTGTTGACCTGGCATAACCGTCGGCAGCATGAATAAGAGCCTGCTCGTGACGCGGTAAAATTACCTCTATATCCCTCTGCCCGTATAGTGCGTCAAACAAATCGATGGCCATACCTCCGGGGTAAGCAAACAATGTTTCAACCCCCTCTTCTTTTAGTGCTTTTACAAATAGTTCCGTTCCTTTGATTTCCATCATGATACCTCCTTAAATTATAAACAAAGCGGACAAGTCCCTTCTCAGCTGCCTAAAAGCTCTCACCCACAAAAAAAGCCCTAAACTAATAAATTAGTTTAGGGCGAATGAACCTTCATCCGTGTTACCACCTATATTCAGAGATAAACTCTGCACTCTGCCAGTACGGATACAAGCCGGCTGACAAAATAATACATCAGTACGGATACTAATATCGATACCGTTTCCCTATAACGGCGGGAATTTCCGTTAGAGTCTACTTAAGATATCTCTTGTTCGGTCTACTGCTCAAAGGCTACTTCCATACTTTCTGAATAAAGATTTGCACCATCCATCTTCTCTCTGAAATCAGGCCGAGTATGTACTCCTCCTCGTCATTGCATTTACTTTTTTATTTTCTGTTTGAGTCATTCTAACATAATAAAATTTATCTGTCAAATATAATATTGTATATAATGTAATATTGTATAGGTATAATATTGTATAGGATTCTTTTATTTCTCTATTATATTATATGCGGAATTTAAAATAATTACATATATTTTGACTACGTTAATAATTTTGCCAATTTTACGAGAATATTTAAAAACGGTTTCCAAATACGGGGATGAGCCTGTAAAATAAATTCCCGTACATGATTTTCTGTTGTTTCCTTATTCACCAACAGGGTATGGGTACCTTCTGCCGCTTCTTTGGCTATGGCCGTCTCACCGCCGGCTGCCACTCCGACAGCTATTTTCCATCCCATGGCAGCTACTCCCCAGGAATACACACCCACTGCGGCTGTTCCTCCCGCAATGATGCCTATGGCAGCAGCCCCAAAGGCCATTGCCCCCACAGCAACGGCTCCTAAGGCCAGTAAACCGGCGGAAAAGGCTCCCATGCTGAGGAATCCCAAAGATACCGCACCGATACTGACCACACCTACCGCTATATTTCCGATTGCAATCCAGCCTTTTGCAACACCACCTTTTAAACTATGACTGGAAAAACGAATACTTATAAGGGGAATTCCCGCTATCCTTTTTTTACTTGTATACGCATATCCTTTTACATATTGGGTAAGTTCTTCTAATTTTTTTGATACTTCATTATTTTCCTCATGAAAAAGACAGGCCTTTTCCTCACTAATTTGTTTTATTTGCATATTTTCTTTAATCAAGCGGTCAACCGATACGTCAAACATATCAGACAGCAATATCAGCTTACTTAGCTCCGGCATAGCCTGGTCTGATTCCCATTTGCTGACTGACTGTCTGGTCACACCCAGAGCATCCGCCAGCTGTTCCTGAGAATAACCTCTGCTTTTTCTCAGCCGCACTAATTTATCACTAAACTTCATTTTCCATCCTCCCAGATTTCATATTGCACCGATACCTTATTGCACATCTTATGATAACTGTGCACTCTGCTTTAACTATATAGGCTCCCTATGCAAAAAACAAGAAAATAGGAGGTGGTAATTTGTCAACCACGGGTTGCATGTTATATCAAAAAGTAAAAAATCAAAAAGGTTCCCTGACAATAACCGACCAGTTATTTCCTTTATAGGAATGATAGCCCTTCGTATGTGCGTAACCGGTGACACAGCTGATTTTTCCTGATTCTCCGGTTTCAATGGTATATCCGTACATGTCACTCTTTAATACATACTTAACAGCGCTTAATTCCGTAATATCTTTCTTTAGAATATCATTTCTATTTAAGGATGCAATCACCTCACCTCTTTTATTAATTACATATATCTCACCATTAGGACTTATTTTCGCATTTTCGATAATATCAAAGATATAATCCCAGTTTATCCTGGTTGTCAAAACTCCGATCAGCTCCTGTTTTTCATCAAATACCGGGCAGCTGTATGACATGGTAAAAGCATTAGCCGTTTTAGAATAATACATATCGGAGGCTGTATTGGTCCTGCTTTGCAATACCTCTTTAAACCAGCCGACATCCGCTATATTTTTACCGATTGCATCCGTATGTACCCCTGATGCCACTACATTTCCCTTGTTGTCCGCTAAAAAAATATCATTATATATGTCATATGTCTGTACAAGCTTATGGAGAAATTTATTGGTATCCTTCTGTTTTTCCTCAGTTGAAGCCTGTAAAACATCTATGATCTGATCAAAAGACGCCCAGGCCTTTACGTCGCAATTCCGTTCAAATAAATTACGTTCGATTTTATCAATAAGATCAAAAGCCATATCCGCTGTCCGAACGCCTATGATGTCATAGATTTTTTCATTCATGCTTTTAATAATGTTTAAACTGTTTTTATTGGAAGCCTCACTTTCATTGGCAAGACTCTGGATTTTATCGGCAATGACTGCAAAACCTTTTCCGGCAGTACCGGATCTGGCAGCTTCAATGGCGGAATTAAATGATAAAATTTTTGTTTGTCTTGCTACCCCATCCACATCTTTCACGATAGCAAGCATTTCGATATAAGACTGAATCAACTGGTGCAATAAATCCGACAGATCTGTAGATACACCTTTTCTTTCCATATTTGTTTCCTCCTGCATACATTATTATTATGATTTTTTAATAAATTTCTCACTAGACTCGATAATACCATGGTCACTAAATTCGAAAGTACCTCATTAAGTGGACAGGTATGTATTCTCACTAGACTCGATAATACCTCGTCAAGTGTTCATACAATACCTCGTCAAGTGTTCATACAATACCTCGCTAAGTGTTCATATTATATCACATTTTAGTACTTTATAACAGATGTTTACATTAATACCTTCACGGCAGAGGCCTTTAAAAGAGCTATTGGAAAGTTTCAGGGAAAAACCGGTGTCTGAGGAAATGACGGCAAGTTTTTTCACCATTGCACAGGAAAGAGTATTTAAAGAAAAATTTTTAATAAAGAGGTGGAAAAGGGAACAGAATTGCCACTTAAGAATAAACTGAATTGAGAATATGGATTTCAGACAATCCAAGTAATTAGTAGGAGATGTTATGGATAGCAATAATTATCAAATGCCAAATATGGTTGTTGGAATACCTTATGATAATATAACATGGCAAGATACGGAGGGGCAGCCTTTTGGATCCGCATCCCATTTAAATTTAATAGTATTTGGCGATGCCAATAATATCATTGATGTGGAAGGGGCCGTGGCAATTGGCGGTGACTTCTACAGCCCAAGAGGATTAAGTATCGGTTTTGAAAGAGAATTCAGTCAGAGACCATTGGGCTATTCTTCTGATTTAGTTCGATTTTTAGTCGCTAATAACGCAGTATTAAACGGTCCTTTGGTAGTAACGGGACACGTAGTTGGTAACGGCGGTTTTCAGGTTGGAAATGGCAGCAGCTATTTGATCGGTAAAGATGGATCCCCGTCACAAATGGAGGAATTGGAATTTTTATATCAGACAAACGGAGGCAGTCCTTATTGGAGGCCGGTTGATAAGGGAAATCATTATGTTATTTCCAGTTATGACAGGCCCCGGTATATCCCGGCCCAAAGAATCCATGCAGATGTGGAAGGCTTCTTTGCACAGGCAAGAGAAAGTATTTTTTATTATAAAGATTGCATTGAAGGTTTAGAAGTAAACGGCAGTATTATTGATAACTATCATGAATGGATACTTCGCGGAGATGATCCCAACCAAAACGTATTCCTGATTGACGTTAGTCCTAACGGATTAATTACCAAAGGAATTCGCCCCGAAGTACCGGAAGGCAGCCTGGTGATTATTCGTATTCGTACCGGTAATAACGCACACCTGCAATACGGTATCATGGGACTTCGAAACCTGGCTAACCGGACAATATATGTTTTTGAGGATGCCACAAATATTTATATGGAAGAGCCTGCAGACATCTGGGGCAGCATACTGGCTCCTCAGGCCAAGTTCCATGCACACAGAACAGGCGGTCATGTAAGCGGTAATGCAGCTTTGGGAGCATTTGCGGTAAGCCCTTACTCCGGCTTTGAATTCCATTTATTTCCCTTTGCAGGCGGCTTAATCTGTGGATTACCGGAAATGGAAGAGCAGCCTGTCATGCCCACTCCTCAGCCTGCCGAAGCACCTGTACAGCAGCCTGCTATGGAATGCCCGCCCTGTCCACAGCCGGAGCCCTGTCCTGTTCCACAGCCTTGCCCGGAACCGGAGCCCTGTCCTGTTCCGCTGCCTTGCCCCGAACCGGAGCCCTGCCCTGTTCCTCCGCCTTGTCCGGAACCGGAACCCTGCCCGCCTTGTCCCACACCAAGAC